>NZ_QGGS01000015.1:0-138262 GCF_003148705.1 Pseudomonas sp. OV226
CCGGAAGCCCCGGCTGAAAGCACCAAGGGTTACACCCTGGCGCAGAAAATGGTCGGCAAGGCTTGCGGCGTAGCCGGTGTGCGTCCTGGCACCTATTGCGAACCGAAAATGACCACCGTGGGTTCCCAGGACACCACCGGTCCAATGACCCGTGACGAACTGAAAGACCTGGCGTGCCTGGGCTTCTCGACGGATCTGGTGATGCAGTCCTTCTGCCACACTGCGGCTTATCCAAAGCCTGTGGATGTGACGACTCACCACACCCTGCCGGATTTCATGCGTAACCGCGGCGGCGTTTCGCTCAAACCGGGCGACGGCATCATTCACAGCTGGCTGAACCGCATGCTGCTGCCGGACACCGTCGGTACCGGTGGCGATTCGCACACCCGTTTCCCGATCGGTATTTCGTTCCCGGCGGGCTCTGGATTGATTGCGTTCGCCGCCGCCACCGGCGTCATGCCGCTGGACATGCCCGAGTCAGTCCTGGTGCGTTTCAAAGGCAAGATGCAACCGGGCATCACCCTGCGTGACCTGGTTCATTCGATCCCTTACTACGCCATTAAGGCCGGTCTGCTGACCGTCGAGAAGAAAGGCAAAATCAACGCCTTCTCCGGCCGCATCCTGGAAATCGAAGGCCTGGACAACCTGACCGTGGAGCAAGCGTTCGAACTGTCCGACGCTTCCGCCGAACGTTCCGCCGCCGGCTGCACGATCAAACTCCCGGAAAAGGCCATTGCCGAGTACCTGACCTCCAACATCACCCTGCTGCGCTGGATGATCGGCGAAGGCTACGGCGACGCCCGTACCCTGGAGCGTCGTGCTCAAGCGATGGAAGCCTGGCTGGCCAAACCAGAGCTGCTGCAAGCGGACAAAGACGCTGAATACGCAGAAGTCCTCGAGATCGACCTGGCACAGATCACGCAACCGATCCTGTGCGCTCCGAACGACCCCGACGACGCTCGTCTGTTGTCGTCCGCTGAAGGTCAGAAGATCGACGAAGTGTTCATCGGTTCGTGCATGACCAACATCGGTCACTTCCGCGCTGCCGGCAAATTGCTGGAACAGGTCGATGGAGCATTGCCAACCCGTCTGTGGCTGTCGCCTCCGACCAAAATGGACGCTCACCAGCTGACCGAAGAAGGCTACTACGGCATCTACGACAAGGCCGGCGCACGCATGGAAATGCCGGGCTGTTCGCTGTGCATGGGTAACCAGGCACGCGTTGAACCGAACAGCACCGTGGTGTCGACGTCGACCCGTAACTTCCCGAACCGTCTGGGTGACGGCGCGAACGTCTACCTGGCTTCGGCCGAGCTGGCGTCTGTTGCTTCCATCCTGGGTCGCCTGCCGACCGTCGAGGAGTACATGGAATACGCGGGCAAGATCGACAGCATGGCGGCCGATGTCTACCGCTACCTGTCCTTCGACCAGATCGCCGAGTTCCGTGAAGTCGCTGCGAACGCCAACATTCCGGTCGTTCAAGCCTAACGCTGCAACGCCATAGAAAACGCCGCCCTTCGTGAGAGGGGCGGCGTTTTTTTATGCCTTACTCTTTCTGCCCAATCATGAGATTGAGCGACTGCCCGCATCCTGCGTTTACAGATACCAGCGATATTCCCGCGCGCTGATCTCCTGCATGAACGCCAGATGGTCCTGACGTTTGTTCTCGCAATAAACATTCACGAACTCAGCCCCCAGCCCTTCACGCAATTGCGGTTGATGCTGCATTGCGCGCACGGCTTCGAGCATTTCCTTTGGAAAGTCGACGCCACTGTTGCGGTCTTCGTTCAACGGCAAGATCGGTTCTTTGCCCGCGTCCAGTCCGTGTTCCAGGCCCACCAGAATCGCCGCCAATACCAGATATGGATTGGCATCGGCGCCTGCCAGACGATGTTCGATGCGCAGGTTCTTCGAGTCCGACTCAGGGATGCGCAGGCACGCATCGCGATCTTCAAAACCCCAGCTCGCTTGGGTGGCGATGTTGGTCGTGCCGCCCAAGCGTCGATAGGCATTCTGGTTCGGGGCGAAAACCGGCATGCAATGCGGCAGCAGTTCCAGGCAACCGGCCACGGCGTGACGCAACGATCGCTGTTCATTGGCCGCCAGAATGTTATTGCCAGCCGCATCGTAAAGGCTGACATGTACGTGCATGCCGCTACCCGGGTGCTGCAAGTAAGGTTTGGCCATGAAACTGGCGCGATAGCCGTGCTTGAGGGCAACACCGCGGCTGCTGCGGCAAAACAGGGCGGCCCAGTCCGCCGCGCGCAAGCCGTCGTCCAGGTGACCGAAATTGATCTCGAACTGCCCCGGCCCGAGCTCGGCGGTAATCACCGTGCTGTCGATGCCCTGGGCACGCGATGCCTCGACCATTTCATCGAGTACCGGGGCAAAACGTGACAGCCGCTCGATGTGCATATTGGGTTGATCGTCGGCATCGTCTGTCAGCCCGTCGCGGGGAAACTGCGGTAGCCCGTCGCGCAGCTTTTTATCGAACAGGTAGAACTCCAGCTCAAATGCCACGACTGGATGAATGCCTTTACCGGCGAGGCGGTCCAGAACCTGGGCCAATACCTGGCGCGGTTCGAACACGATGGGGTTATCCGTGCCGTCCGAGGTAATCAGCATTTGCCCCAGCGGTTGGCCTTCCCAGGTCACAGGCTTGAGTGTGCCGGGTACCAGGCGACGCAGCGCATCGGGATCGCCGTCGTTGAAGCAGTAATCGCCGATCTTGAACAATCCGCCTTGCACGCCCAGCAGCACACAGTTCTGCGGCAGTTTCAGCGCGCTGCCGGCCGCCACCTTTTCCAGCATGTCCACAGGATAACGCTTGCCGTAGAAATGCCCTGGAATATCCAGGGAAATCAGGTCGACATAGCGCACCTCAGGATAGCGTTGGCGAAAGGCGCGCACCTCGGCCAACAGGTCAGAGCAGGTAGCATCCATCATTGTGGGTCCTTGTCTTTTCATCAGGTGTAAACCCAAAGCACTCGCGTGAGATGCTCGGTGAGGTTGCCGTAGCGGCAACGGGTATGGCTGTCGAACTGAAAGCTGTCGCCAGCCACTAATTTGACGGGGTCCTCGTCGTCGCCCAACCACAGCGTCAGCTCGCCTTCGAGCACGTAACCCCCTTGCTCGGAGCTGTCAGTCAAATGCCGGTCGCCACTGCTGGCACCGGCTTCAAGGTGACTTTCGAGCATCGAAAACGATGCGCGGATCTTTGGCGAAACCAGAATGTCGGTAATGCCGTTGGCGAAGTACAACGTGCGGCGTTCGTCCGGCCGGGTGACCCATGGCAATTCCTTGGGTTTTGGCAGGCTGTAGAAGTACGTCGTCGGTACGTCCAGGGTTTCACTGATCGCCGTCAGGTCGGCCACCGTGGGCCGTGACAGGCCACGTTCGACCTGCGACAGGAAGCCCACGGAACGGCCGATTTTGTCGGCCAGTTCCTTCAAGGTGTATTTCTTGTGCTTGCGCAGATCGTGAATAAGGATCGCCAGCGCAGCGATTTCTTCTTGCTTGTTCATGCCTGGATTTCCAGTTGATGACTCATCAAATACTGTCACGCAGTCGATACCAGGCTTTGCCGATGGCTTCCAGCGGCGCAGCCAGGTATTTGCCGCCGGGAAAACTGCCGTTGTTCAAACCCTGGTACAAGGACAATTCATCGTCCTGGCCAAGAATCGCGTCGGACACGGCGCGGGCAGCGGCCAGTGTCGGCAGCACGCCATGCCCGGAATAGCCTTGCATCCAGTAGCGATTCCCTGACTGGCCAATGTCCGGCGTTCGTTTCAGGGTCAAGTCGATGTGCCCGCCCCAGGCGAATTCCAGGGCTACGCCTTTGAGCTGCGGGAACACTCGTTCCAGGAAGGGACGCGTGGCCCCGGCAATGTCCTTTGGCATACCGCCCAGATACGTGCAGCCGCCGCCGAACAGCAGGCGGTTGTCGGGCGTGCGCCGGAAATAATCGAGGACAAACTGGTTGTCGGTGACGCAGACATTGCTCGGCAACAGCGCGGTGGCCTGCTCGGGAGACAGGGGCGCGGTGGCCACTTGATAAGTCCCGACCGGTAATACGCAACGGGCCAGTTTCGGGTCGAGCCGGTCCAGATACGCATTGCACGCCAGCACCAGAACGTCTGCCCGAATGGTCCCGTGTTCGGTGTTCACCCGGTAACGACCGCCCTCCTCTTGATAGCTCAATGCTTTGCTTTGTTCATGGATGCGGCCGCCCGCCTTTTCGATGGCGGTGGCCAGGCCGATGGCCAGTTTCAGCGGGTTCAGATGACCGCCCTCGGGATCATAGAGGCCGGCCTGATAGCGCTCGCTGGCGATCCATTGCGGCAACTGTTCACGGCTGATGAACCGCAAGCCATGGTGGCCCCATTTGTGGCTGGCCTCGCGCTGCCACTCGGTCAACAGCCCGACACGCCGTGGCATGACCGACGTCCACAAATGCCCCGCGCGATAATCACAATCGAAGCCATGACGAGCGGGTAATTCACGCAGCTCCTGCGCCGCCCAGCGCATGCCGTCCCACAACCGGCGTGCGCGCTCGTAACCCAACGCGGCTTCCAGCGGCGGCTGTCACACGACCAGCCGAGAATGGCCTGGCCACCATTGCGCCCGGAGGCCGCCCACGCCACTCGACTGGCTTCCAGCAGGGTCACCCGTTTGCCGGCCAAGGCCAGGCGCAACGCAGTGTGCAGCCCACTGAAGCCGGCGCCGATGATCAGGATGTCGGTGTCTTGTTCACCCCTGAGCGCAGGGCGATTGACCAAGCGATCCGCGCAACTGTGGGCGTAATAGCTGGCGACATGCTGGGTGGACTGCTGGAACATACGAGCTCTCATGAAATTATGTTTTTATAATTTCATGAAAAACTACAGTATTAATTTCATGCAGGCAACTCCACGATGACCGACTGGACATCAAGGATCGCGATTGTCTTCAGATATTGGGGGATTTATGCCACGGGTAACCCTTCGCACTGAGTTCAAAGGCGTAGTCGAATAAACGCTTCATGTATTCGCCATCAAAGTGATGACTGCGCAGGTGATGAAAATCGGCGCCGATGTACGCCAGATTGAAGTCCGCCCCGTCCTGCTGAGCGATTCGGTAAATCCGTTCCAGGTCACTGATCCCTTGCGTCTGGATCAATGCGCTGATGGCGCGACCGCCGATACTCAACGTGCGACGCTTGGTCCCGGACCACTGGGGCTCCATTTTCCCGTTACGAATCACATAGAAATTCCGGTCATGGCGCAAACGTGCGCCGGTCACGCTGTTCAGAGCCATGACCGTGCCGGGTGGGTAAAGGAATACCTGCGTGATGACGCCGCCGTCCACGTGCATTTCCTGAAACTGTTGACCGTTCACTTCCACGTCGATCATGACCGGTGAAACGGCGCCAGGAATGCTCATCGACGCGATCAGGATCTGGCGAAACAGGTCCAGTGCGCCCGGTGCTCCACTGGAGGCGATGGCCCCCATATTCCAGGTCACGGGCCGCCCTGCATCGAGGTCGGTGGTACCGATCATCAGGAGTCGTCCATTGGCGTATTGCGCCGCAATCGCCGCCAGTATGTCAGCGGTGACGTACTGGGCGACGAGCCGCGACAGTGGCTTGCTGTCTGCAATGCCGTCGCTGGCAAGCCGGGTCAGCACATTGCGCGAATGGAAAACGTCTTTGGGACCGATGGCGCTGCAGATGCGCAGAATGATGTCGTCGTATTGAGGCCCCAGAAAAGCGAACGGAGCCACCAGGGCGCCAGCGCTGATGCCCGTGACCACTTTGAACAGTGGGCGCGTCCCATTCAACGTCCATCCCGCGATGATCCCTGCCGCAAACGTGCCGGCGTCACCACCGCCGGAAACCGCCAGCATGTTGGCCACCGGCAGGACGTCATTCGGCACTCCCGCCCTGGCGAGCGCCTCAGCCTCGCGATGGTTGGCCTGATTCACGTCCCGAATGAGCGGAGCGAAATCCCGGTCCAGCCAGTAACGCGCCTGTGCGATGCCGGGGACGACCGCCAGTTCCGTCAAAGTCGGCGGCACGGCATCGCGGCGTTGCAGACACGCTTGGCGCAACATGTTCCACGTTGACGCACCCGGTCCGGGCAGGAATGGTTTCAAAACGCCTCCTCCGGCCGCCGTTGCTGATAGATCACATGAGCATTGCGACGGGCATTACGCGTAACGGATGTCGCTGAGGCCGATTGCCGCCACGGTGAACAAGAACGGCATCGTCAGGTAGGACCACAGCGCGTAACCATTGAAGTACGCGCGGCGCAGTGGATCCCAAGGGGTATTTTCTTCGTGGTCTTGAAAGGATTCCCGGGGGGCTGAGCGCTCGGCAACGAGCGTCCCGTCGGCGTGGCGCGCTGTCCTGCGTCAGCCCTTTCTTTGCCCATAACGCACCACCTGTCACGAGGGTGGTGCGTACTTTGCTGAAGCTGTTCCAGCGATCGAGCCCCCCATGAGCGGTCAACACCCGCTCGAGGAGCTCATGACTCTGCGTGTTCATGGTTACGGATTTGCTCCGTCCTCCGGCCGATCCTGAACCCACTGCCAGAATAGTTGATAGCCGACCGCAAGCACCACTGGCCCGATGAACAGTCCAAGGATGCCGCTGGTGACCATGCCGCCTAACGCGCCGATCAACACGACCGGCATTGGCACATCCACGCCTCGCCCCAGCAACAGCGGTTTGAGAACGTTGTCCACCAGACCGGCAACGAACACAAAGACCGAGAAGATGATGGTCCTCGTATTGGGCCCCTCGGTCGCCATCACGTAGACAATCACCGGCAGCGTAATCAGCGTGGCTGGTAACTGCATGATGCCGAGCAGCAACACAAAGATCGCAAGAATACCTGCGCCCGGGATGCCTTTGAGCACGAAGCCGATACCCACCAGCAGCATCTGAATGAACGCGATGCCGACCACGCCGAGCGCAACGGCACGGATGGTTGCGGTGCACAGTTCGGCGATTTTCGGCCCCTTGTCAGGACCGCTGACGCGAGACGCAATCTCTACCGCGGCGCGGGTGCCGGCCTCTCCATGGGCCATGAAAATACCGGCGATGATCAGGGCGACGATGAACATCAGCAAACCCGCCCCGACGCCGGCAATCTTGGTCAACAAGCCGACGCTGACGCCTTTTATCTGCGGCAGGTACTTCGCTATCAGGTCGGGAAGGTCATAGGAGGCCTGCAGCCATATCGACGAGAGCGATTTACCCACCAGTGGCCACGTCGCGACCGACTCGGGCGGCGGCGGGATCTGGAAGGTTCCCTCCTTCACCAGGTCGATGACGTTTCCGACCGACGAACCAATCGAAGTGCCCAACAGATAGACCGGTACCACCAGAATAGCGATGGCAATCAGCACAATGATCGTTGCAGCACGCCCCTCGCTGCGTCCCCGCGACCCCATCAGTCGCAGTTGCAACGGGTAGAGCGTGATTGCCAGGATCACCGACCACAGCATCAAGTCGCGAAACGGTTGGAATATCTCGAAGCAAAACAGCACCAGAACAACAATCAACCCGGCACGAATCAGTACATCGAGCATGCTGCGGGTCAACGATTTCTCGGACAGAGGTGTGGGCACCATGGATGCCTCCTTGCTGATAGCTGCAAAGGTAGGGGAACGGTTAGGGCAGCATAGACGGAGTTTTGACAGTACGACGGCAACAATGCGTGATGTATCGCTATACCTCGAAAAAAAATCCAAACACAGCACATCGACTCAATATCCGAGCCTGAATCTTCGCGACCATAGCCTCCTCACTCACCCGTAAGGACATCATCATGGCCATTGCAAAAGCAGTCCCCGGCAAAACCCTGCTGACCCCGACCGACCACACCCTGATCATGATCGACCATCAATCGCAGATGTCCTTTGCGACCAAGTCGATCGATGCCGTGACCCTGCGCAACAACGCCGCGCTGGTGGCCAAGGCGGCCCGTGGTTTCAAGGTCTCGACCATCCTTACTACCGTGGCCGAGAAGAGCTTTTCAGGCCCGATCTTCGACGAAATCAAGTCGGTATTCCCGGAACACAACGTGATCGACCGTACCAGCATGAACACCTGGGAAGACGAGCGCATTGCTGTTGAAGTCAACAAAATCGGCAAACAGAAAATCGTCCTCGCCGGTCTCTGGACGTCCGTGTGCATCGTTGGCCCGGCACTGTCGGCCATCGACCAGGGTTTCGAGGTGTACGTAATCGCCGATGCCTGTGGTGACGTCACCACCGAAGCGCACGAAATGGCCATGCAACGCATGATCCAGATCGGTGCCCGGCCGATGACTTCGCTGCAATACCTGCTTGAATTGCAGCGTGACTGGGCGCGCGGCGAAACCTACGACGAAACCGTAAAAACCTCGATTGCCAACGGCGGCGCCTACGGTCTGGGCCTGATCTACGCCAAGAGCATGTTCGGCGCTTCGGAAGCCCACTAAGCAAAAAATAGCGACTCCGTACGCGCGGAGTCGCTATCAGGTGGCCATTGAACCATGACGTTTTTTTCGAAAAAAGCCGCTTTCTGCTTATCTCTGATGTGCGCTGGCACCGTCGCAACGGCGCGGGCTGATGAGTCGGATCAAAACCCGCAAGGATTTCTGGAGGGGGCAACGCTGAATGTGCTCAGCCGCAACTTCTACCTCAACAGTGACTACCGGTCGCCTTCACCATCGGGCAAAAGCTACAAGGCCGAGTGGGCGCAAGGCTTCATTGGCGCTTTCGAGTCTGGCTTCACGCCCGGTACCGTTGGGTTCGGCCTCGATAGCCACGCTTTTTTGGGGCTGAAGCTCGACAGTGGCAAAGGTCATTCCGGCACCGGATTGCTGCCGGTGGGCAGCGATGGGCGCAGTGAGGACAACTACTCCAGTGGTGGCGGCGCGCTGAAAGTCAGGGCCTCCAGGACCACCTTGGCGTTCGGCGAAATGATGGTCGAAGCCCCGGTGTTCGACACCGCCGACAAACGCCTGCAGCCAGAGTACGCCACGGGTTTTCTGCTCAATAGTCGCGAAATTGATGGCATGAACCTGCAGGCAGGCCACTTCACGGCATTCAAGAATCAGGACAGCGCTTCGGGCAAGGGCAATTTTTCCGGTTACGGGGCTAACACCGACGCCGGAGGCATTTCGTTTGCCGGTGCCGACCTGTTCACCCAAAGCCCTGTCGGCGGCGCGCTCTATGCTTCAACACTGACCGACACCTGGCATCAGTACTACGCCAATGTGCATCTGAAACAGCCGGGAGTGTTCGTCGACGCCAATCTCTACCACACGCGGGACACGGGCGAGGCACTGGCCGGCGCCATCGACAACACCGCGTTCAGCCTGTCGGGCAAATACACCATCGATGCCCATGGTTTCACGCTGGCCTACCAAAAAATCAACGGTGACACCCCGTTCGACTTCGTCGGTGGCGACTCCATCTACCTGGCCAACTCGATCAAGTACGCCGACTTCAACGGCGCCCACGAACAATCCTGGCAAGCCCGCTACGACCTCGACCTGAGCACTTATGGCATTCCCGGTCTGGCCTTCATGACACGGTATGTCAAAGGCAGCCAGATCGACGGCACCCACGCGCCCAAGGGCGGCGCCTATAACCCGTTCGACGCGGAGACCGGCACGTATGTGCCACAACAAGGCGATGGCGGACGTCATTGGGAGCGCGACATCGACGTGCGCTACATCGTGCAGTCCGGGGCGGCCAAGGGCTTGTCGCTGCAACTGTCGCACGTGTCTCATCGCGCCAATACCGCCCAGGCGGGCGATGACATTGACCGGGTTTACGTGGTCATCCAGTACCCGCTGAATCTCGGGCCGCTGTGACACAAAAATTGGCGGAAGGCAGCCGGAGTCGAACCTGCCCGGGAACGGATGCCGTCCCCAACCGGGTTTGAAGCCCGGCCGCGCCACCGGGCGCGATTGCCTTCCTGGAAATCAGTCCTCGGGTTGTCGGGGCTCTGGTTGTCGGAGCTCTGGTTCTCGGGCTAACGCACTGTCGGGACGGATCTGGCGTTTGTCGCCCATGCGCCGGGTCAGGCCAATACGGTCGAAGTATTCCAGAATCTGAATGCTGCGCTTGCGCCCCAGGCCCACTGCATCGCGAAACGCCGCGACCTGAATCACCGGACCAAGCTCGGCCATCTGCAACAGCATAGCCGCCAACCGACGGATCATCGCGTCGGTGTAGAACAGGTCCCGCACCACCTGATGCAGCAGTCCCAGGCGCGCCATTTTGCGTAGCAGCAAGCGCACGGTCGCCTCGTCATGTCCCAGATGGCGCACCCACGGCGGATCGAAACCGGCCTGCTCGAACAGCGGCTGCAAGCGCTGCCACAGGGCTTCGTCGTCGTCGCTCAAGCGCACTTGATGAGCCGGTAAATGCAGCCACGGACCGCTGGTGACAATAGCGCCACCGGCCAGCAATTCGTCGAGCAGGCAGATGAACGTCGGGCGCTCCAGCACGGAGGCGGCAAACCGACGCAGGCGATCCCGGTCCGGGCCCATCTGGTCCGGTTCCAATTGATGGAAGCGTGCGAGGTGTTCCAGCAAGGGGGCTTTCAACGCTTCCCAGCGCGCCGAACTGAACAGCAATGGACCTTGGCGGGTCTCGATCAGGCGCACGTCATCGGGCAATCGCCACGTCGCGCGAGGACGGTTGAATTGACGTTCAAGTTGCCGTGGATCGAGGCCGGTATCGCTGTGGGCCAACAACGCCGGCAAGACCTCTTCCAGATTGTCACCGATGTCGAGGGCTTGCAGTTGCGCCAGCCGTTCGGGGCTGCGACGGTGCCGGGACGGGGCAAACGGGTCGAGCACCCGGCCTCCGCCGAGGGTGCGTTGGGCACTCTGGTCCCGCAGGATCACAGGGGCGTCCTTGACTGCGTGCACGGGGGCATTCAACAAGACCTGCGCAAACATCCGCCCGCCCGGCACCAGGCTGGCACTCTCCAGCAGCGCCACCCGCCCGGTTACGTCCTGAGTGCCCAGGTGAACATGCACCGGCTGAAAGTGCTCGAAGGCTTTGGCTTCGCTGGCCAGCAAACGCAGGTCGATGTCGAGGCGTTGAGTCGGCGCAAACAGCCACTCGGCCAGCAACCAATGACCACGGTGGATCTGATCCAGCGCCAATCGCTCGGCACTCAGGTTCAGTGCGACGCGTTGACCGGCCATCGCTGTGTCTGCTGCCTGGTTTTGCGCATGCAGACCGCGCACGCGCACGGGTTTGCCCTGCGGGCTCAGCACCAGGGTGTCGCCCACCGCCACGCGCCCGGACAACGCGGTGCCCGTCACCACGATCCCGGCACCGGCGACGCTGAAAGCCCGATCAATCGCCAGGCGAAACCCGCCGCTGGTGCTGCGTTGGCGCACTTCACGCTGAGCGTCGAGCAAAGCCTGGCGCAGTGCCTCGACACCTTCCCCGGTGACACTCGACAGGGCGATCTGCGGCGCGTTCGCATAAGGGCCCGATGCCAGCAACGCCTGGATCTGCCCGCGCACGATGGACACCCTGGCCGGTTCGACCCGGTCGCACTTGGTGATCGCCACCAGTGCCCGAGCAATCCCCAGCAGTTCCACAATCGCCAGATGTTCGCGAGTTTGCGGCATCACGCCGTCATCCGCGGCGACCACCAGCAGCACCAGATCAATGCCTTGCGCCCCGGCCAGCATGTTGTGGGTGAAACGTTCGTGGCCGGGCACGTCGATGAACCCGGTCAACCCGGCGCCCGGTTCCAGCGCGGCGTAGAGGTAGCCGAGGTCGATGGTCATGCCGCGCTCGCGTTCTTCCCGGCGACGGTCGCCGGCCTGCCCCGTCAACGCCTGGAGCAAAGACGTCTTGCCATGATCGATATGCCCTGCCGTGCCGACGATCACCCTGCCCGCCCCTCGACTGACAATTGATCGAGTTGCGCCAGCCATGCCGCTTCGTCATCCAGTTGGCGCAGGTCCAGCCAGAGTGAATCGTCGTCGATTCGGCCCAGCACCGGGATAGACAACTGACGCAACGCAGCTTCCAGCCCCAGCAATTGCCGGCCGCGCAGACGCTTGGACACGTTTGGCCGCAGGCATAACGCGGCGCTCGGCAAGCGCGCCACCGGTTGGCTGCCACTGCCGATCATGCCCAGTGCCGGCATCGCGCTGACACTCCAGCCGTCACCCAATACTTGAGCCAGCGAAGGTTGCAGCCGTTGTGCTTGCGCGAGGATGTCGGCTTGGGGTCGTGTCAGCAGCCGCAGGCTCGGCAGACGTTCGGCCAGCCGCTCGGGATCGCGGTACAAACCCAGCACCGCTTCGAGCGCGGCCAGGGTCAGTTTGTCGACGCGCAGCGCACGTTTGAGCGGGTTTTTCTTGATCTTGGCGATCAGGTCCTTGCGCCCGACAATCAACCCGGCCTGCGGTCCACCGAGCAATTTATCGCCACTGAAGGTCACGATATCTGCGCCATCGAGCAAAGCCTGACGCACCGTCGGTTCGGCGGGCAGGCCCCAGCGGGTCAGGTCCAGCAGGCTGCCGCTGCCGAGGTCTTCGAGCAGCGGCAACCCATGGTTGTGCGCCAATTGCGCGAGTTCGGCGGTCGGCACCCGTGCGGTAAAGCCTTCGATCGCGTAATTGCTGGCATGCACGCGCATCACCAGACCACTGCGCGGGCCGATGGCGGCTTCGTAATCACGGGCATGGGTGCGGTTGGTGGTGCCGACTTCATGCAAGCGCACCCCGGCCCGCGCCATGATGTCGGGAATGCGGAACGCACCGCCGATTTCGATCAGTTCGCCCCGGGAAATAATCCCTTCCTTGCGCGCCCCCAGGCTGTTGAGCGTCAGCAGCACGGCCGCCGCGTTGTTGTTGACCACCGTCACCGCTTCGGCGCCGGTCAATTCGCGGATCAACCCTTCGATCAGGTCGTCACGGTCACCGCGTTTGCCGCTGTTCAGATCAAATTCGAGATTGAGCGGATAGCGTGCGGCCATTTGCACCGCTTCAATGGCGACTTCAGGCAGCAATGCCCGCCCGAGGTTGGTGTGCAGCACGGTGCCGGTCAGGTTGAACACCCGGCGCACATGACTTTGGTGTTGTTGCGCCAAGCGCTCGCCCGCCCTCCCCGCCAAGACCTGCGGGCTGATTTCCACGGCATCGAGTTGGCCCGTCAGGACAGGTTCGCGCAAGTCATCGAGCAATTGCCGCAGGCTCGCCAGCAGCGCGTCCCGGCCATAGCGCTCGGCCAGCGGCTGGCAGGCGGGATGACGCAACAAACTGTCGATGGAAGGCAGCCGCAAGGTTTGGCTGGCGGACGTTGAAGACATCAGGCGCTCCCGGAAACGATTGACCGTCGCGCCTGAGTGTAGCCGTTGAGCTCAAGTGAAGCGTTCAGTCACCCCCCGGGGCCAGCAGCAAATTGGGCGCCGGACGCGAGTAGCCTTCCTGTTCCAGGCGCATGTCGAGCATCAGACTGGCCAGGTCTGCCGACAGCGCTTCCGCCTCGGCGTCGTTTTCCAGGTACAGCAACTTCAAATAGCTGCGACAACCGGGGCAGGTTTCGGCACGCAGCGGTGCCTGATTGGCCGCGTGGCGGTCGTCATCGAGGCTGACGTAATCCAGGCCTTTGCTTTGCTCGCAATACACGCATTTGACCCGCACCACATGCCATTCACAGGCGCACAACGAGCACACCAGATAGCGCAAACCGTTGTGTTTGCCTCGGTGACGGATCACCCCCGCCATCGCTGGCGACCCGCAGGCCGGGCATTGATTGAGGGCGTCACCGGGTTTCAGATCCAGCCCCGGCGTGTTCAGCAACCAGTGACTCCAGGCCGCTTGCAGCGCAGCTCCCAGAAACGGCACCAGCGCGGCCGGCAGCAGCGTGAACTGGCCGCTGACCAAGGCCACCGCCCAGGCCTTGAGTTGCCCGTCGCGGGTGTTGCGCAATGTCGTCAGGGCTTTTTCGACGGCGGGTTGTGGCGGTGGTTGGTAGCGCTGCAACAACGCTCCGAGGTACGGCAACCAATGGCCCTCGCGTACCAGACTGTCGGCGGCAAGTGGTGGCAAGCCGTGCGCCTGGCAGACCTTGATTCGTTCGGGATCAGGCGGCGTTGTGACCGGCGGATCGTCCATCAAGCGCTGCTGCACATGACACACACCGGCCACCAGCCGCAGGTAATCCGCCAGTGGATGCCCTTCGGCCAGGCGCTCCAGGCGTAAGGCGCGCAAGGTGAACAGGTTGTGCGGCGGCCTATACAGAAACGGCGGTGAACTCGCCGCCGCTTCAATCTCTCCAGGCTCAAGAATCGTCGCCAAGGGCTTATCCTTTTTTGCTGATTGGCCGGTCCGGTTGTTCGTCGCGGGTCACTTCGCGGTACCAGAGTTCATGGTGTTTTTTCGCCCAGGGGCGGCTGACCCAGCCATGCACCATGGCGCTGACCGAGCCCTTGATCCAGATGCCGGCGTAGATGTGGATGATGATACTGAGCACCAGTACAAATCCGGCCAACGCATGCAGCAACATCGCCCAACGAATAAGGGTGATGCCAAAGTACGCACTGAAATACGCGCGCCAGATCACCAGTCCGGTCAACAGCAGCGCCAACATGCAGGCGAGCAAGGTCCAGAACAGCAGCTTCTGCCCGGGGTTGTATTTGCCGATGGGCGGCACACCCTCCTCCTCGTTTTGAATCACCTTGTCGATCCGCCTGAGCCACAAGCCGTCGTTACGGATAAAAAAGTTGGCCCGCCAGAAGCGGATCACCAGGCCCAGGAACAGCACGAACATCACCACGCCCATGAACGGGTGCAGGATGCGCGTCCACGGGCCACCGCCAAACAGGTTACTGAGCCAGAACAGCGCCGGATGAAACAACGCCAGCCCGGACAGTGCGGCCATGAAAAACAGGATCGCGACCAGCCAGTGATTGGTGCGCTGGCCGGCGGTATAACGCAGGATCGTTTTGTTGCTCATGGCCTGTCCTCCCGCCGCGGATCATAGGTATGAACCGATGGGTCAACCTCATGCACCGCCGGGTCTTTACCTGGGGGATGCTCATCCTCTTCCACCACCTGCGGCCCGATGCGCACGTAATGGAAGAACCCGGCCAGCACCGCCAGGCCCATAGCGAGCAAGCCCAGCGGTTTGCTCACGCCTTTCCACAATCCCACCAACGGACTGATTGCCGGGTCTTTCGCCAGCCCGGCGTACAGCTGCGGCGCGTCGGCGTGGTGCAACACATACATCACGTGGGTGCCGCCAACGCCGGCCGGGTCGTACAGACCGGCATTTTCGAAGCCACGGCTTTTCAAATCGACGATGCGCTCGGCGGCGTGTTCTTTCATGTCTTCCTTGGTGCCGAACACGATCGCCCCGGTCGGGCAGGTTTTCACGCAGGCCGGTTCCAGGCCGAATTCGACCCGGTCCGAACACAGCGTGCACTTGTACGCCTTGTGGTCCTTTTGCGAGATTCGCGGAATGTTGAACGGGCAGCCGGTGATGCAATAGCCGCAGCCGATGCAATGGTCCTGGTCGAAGTCGACGATGCCATTGGCGTGCTTGATGATCGCCCCGGGGCTTGGGCACGCGGCCAGGCAGCCGGGTTCGGCGCAATGCATGCAGCCGTCCTTGCGGATCAGCCACTCAAGGTTGCCGGCATCGGTTTCATGCTCGGTGAAGCGCATCAGGGTCCAGGTTTCTGCGCTCAGGTCCTGCGGATTGTCGTAAGTGCCGAGGTTGTGCCCGACATCGTCGCGCAGCTCGTTCCATTCCGAGCAGGCGACCTGGCAGGCCTTGCAACCGATGCACTTGGTGGTGTCGATCAGTTTGGCCACTTCCTCCTGATTGCGCACCGAAGGCGGGACTGTCGTGGTGGCCGAACGGGCAATGATGTCTTGGCTGGCCATTTAGACTTTCTCCACGTTGACCAGGAATGACTTGGATTCCGGGGTCTGTGTGTTGCCATCGCCGAGGAACGGCACCAGGGTGTTGGTCAGGTAACCGTGGCGCGTAAGCCCAGTAAACCCCCAGTGCAACGGGATACCGATCTGGTGCACCACTTGATTGTTGACCTGCAACGGACGAATCCGCTTGGTCACCACCGCCACCGCTTCAATGTGGCCGCGCTTGGAACTGACGCGCACGCGGTCACCGGCGACGATGCCCTTCTCCTTCGCCAGCACTTCACCGATTTCGACGAACTGTTCCGGCTGGGCAATGGCGTTGAGCTTGCAATGCTTGCTCCAGAAGTGGAAATGCTCGGTCAAGCGATAACTGGTGGCGGCGTAGGGGTAGTCCTTGGCCACACCGAGGGAATCCCACACCGAATCGAAGATCCGCGCCGCCGGGTTACTGGTGGCTTTCTTGTTTTGCGGGTGCAGCGGGTTGATGCCGATGGGCGTCTCGAACGGCTCGTAGTGCTCTGGGAACGGGCCTTCGTTCATTTTGTCGACGGCGAAGAACCGGGCCACGCCTTCGGGGTTCATGATGAACGGGCTCATCCCCGCTTCCGGTGGCACGTCGGCCTTGTAGTCGGGCACATCGGTGCCGCCCCACACTTTGCCGTTCCACCACACCAGGCGTTTTTTCGGATCCCACGGCTTGCCTTGCGGATCGGCCGAAGCACGGTTGTAAAGAATCCGTCGGTTCGCCGGCCAGGCCCAGGCCCAGCCTTGGTGCTGATGCATACCAAACGGATCGCTGTTATCGCGCCGGGCCATCTGGTTGCCGGTTTCGGTCCAGCTGCCACAGAAAATCCAGCAGCCAGACGCCGTGCTGCCGTCGTCCTTGAGCTGGCTGAACGCGGCCAGTTGCGCATTGCCCTTGATCGCCGCGCCCGTGGCATCGGTGAAATCGGTGGCGGCGTAACCGTTGATTTCCTTGGCCAGTTCTTCCGGTGTGGGTTCGTCGGCAATCTTGTACTGCCACGACAGCTTGAGGATCGGATCGGGATATGCGCCGCCCTTCGCCTGATAGCGCTGGCGCAGACGCAGGAACAGCTCGGCCATGATCCGAATGTCGGTTTGCGCTTCGCCCGGACCGTCCGCGCCTTTCCAGTGCCATTGCAGCCAGCGGCTGCTGTTGACCAGAGAGCCGTCCTCCTCGGCGAAACAGGTGGTGGGCAGGCGAATCACTTCGGTCTGGATGTCGGCACTTTTCACATCGTTGTACGGCCCGACGTTGCGCCAGAACTCCGAGGTTTCGGTGGACAGTGGGTCCATCACCACCAGCCATTTCAACTTGGCCAACGCCGCCATCACCCGGTTTTTGTCGGGCAACGCCGCAATCGGATTGAAGCCTTGGCAAAAGTAGCCATTGACCTTGCCCTGGCCCATCAAGTCGAACACTTTAAGGATGTCGTAGTTGGGGATGTCCAGCTTCGGCAGGTACTCGTACGCCCAATTGTTCTCCACCGTGGCATTGGCGCCGTACCAGGCTTTCATCAGGCTGACGTGGAACTTGCTGTAGTTCTGCCAATAGGACAGTTGCCCAGGCCGCAGCGGCTTTTGCGTGCGTTTGGTGATGTACGCCGCGTAATCCTGTTCGGCATCGCCCGGCAGCGTCAGGTAACCCGGCAGTGAGTTGGACAGCAAGCCGAGGTCGGTCAGGCCCTGGATGTTGGAGTGCCCGCGCAAGGCATTCACGCCGCCGCCCGGCATACCGACGTTGCCCAACAGCAATTGCACCATCGCCGCGCTGCGGATGATCTGCGAGCCGATCGAATGCTGGGTCCAGCCCAAGGCGTAAAGAATCGTCATGGTCTTGCCCGGTACCGAGCAAGTGGCGATCTCCTCCCAGATTTTCTGCATGGCATCGACCGGCATTCCGCAAATCTGGCTCGCCAGATCGATGTTGTAGCGGCTGTAGTGCTGCTTCATCAGTTGATAGACGCAGCGCGGGTCTTGCAGGGTCGGGTCGACTTTGACGAAGCCGTCCTCACCGAGCTCGTAGCCCCAGCCGGACTTATCGGTGTAGCTGCGCTTGGCCACGTCGTAACCGCTGAAAATCCCGTCCTCGAAGCCATACCCGGCTTTGACGATGAACGACACGTCCGTGTAGTTGCGCACGTACTCGTGCTGGATCTTGTCTTCGGTCAGCAGGTAATTGATCAGACCGCCCATGAAGGCGATGTCGGTACCGGTGCGAATCGGCGCGTAATAGTCGGCCACCGACGCCGTGCGGGTAAATCGCGGGTCGACCACGATCAGCCGCGCCTTGTTGTGCGCCTTGGCTTCTGTCACCCATTTGAAACCGCACGGGTGCGCTTCTGCTGCGTTGCCGCCCATCACCAGAACCAGATTCGCGTTGGCGATATCGGTCCAGGTATTGGTCATGGCACCACGGCCGTACGTCGGGGCAAGACTTGCCACCGTCGGGCCGTGTCAGACACGCGCCTGGTTATCAAACCCCAGCATGCCGAGACTGCGAATGACCTTGTGGGTGATGTAGCCCGCTTCGTTGGACGCCGCCGATGCCGCGAGGAAACCGGTGGTCAGCCAGCGGTTCACTATTTGGCCCTGGGCATTCTTCTCGATGAAGTTGGCATCACGGTCGGTCTTCATCAGGTCGGCGACGCGATCCAGCGCTTCATCCCAGGAGATGCGCGTCCACTCGCTGCTGCCGGGCTTGCGTACCTGCGGGTATTGCAGCCGACCGGGGCTGTGAATGAAATCCAGCAGGCCAGCGCCTTTGGGGCAAAGGGTGCCGCGGTTGACCGGGTGGTCGGCGTCACCTTCGATGTGGATGATATTTTGTGCGACGTTCTTCGCGTCATCGCCCAGGCTGTACATGATCAACCCGCAACCAACCGAGCAATACGGACAGGTGTTGCGGGTTTCATGAGTGTGGGTGAGCTTGAAGTGACGCACCTGTTCGGCAAAGGCAGGCGTCGGGGCCATGCCCAACGCCCCCAGGCTAGAGCCTGCAAGGCCGATGCCGGCGACCTTGAAGAACTGACGACGGCTGAGGTCCATCGTGCACTCCTGATCAGGTGGAAATCCGGTGCTTTGCCGGACTTTTCAATCAATCACGGTGGCGGCAGACGGACTGCCGACACCTCAAACTGTAGTCCGCGCATTGGCAATCGGTGTGAAAACCGACCGTCGGCCAGTTGTCGGCCTCTGTACCCATCGGCACGATCCTTGTGGGAACGGGCTTGCCCGCGATGGCGGTGATTCAGCCGATATAAATGTTGACTGTGCCGAAGCAATCGCGGGCAAGCCCGCTCCCACAGGGTTTTACTGCGGGCTTTCGCGAGCAGGCTCGCTCCCACAAGATTTGGCGCTTATCATGGCCGGCATGATTAATCCGCCGTTACGAGACCGCGCATGACTTTCGATTTTGATCAGGTGTTCGACCGCCATAACACCGGTAGCACCAAATGGAGCCGCTACCCGGCCGATGTGTTGCCGATGTGGGTGGCCGACATGGATTTCGCCGCACCGCCGATGATCATCCAGGCCCTGCAAAAACGCCTGGAACACCCGATGGTCGGCTACAGCGTGGCCCCGGACAACTTGCGCAAAGCCATCGTCGCCGACCTCTGGAACAAATACGCCTGGCGCATCGAGCCGCAAGAGCTGATCTTTCTGCCGGGCGTCGAGTCGGGCTTCAACATGGCCCTCAAAGCGCTGGTCCAACCGCAACAAAACGTCGTGGTGCAGGTTCCCAACTATCCGCCACTGCGCCACGCACCGGGCCATTGGGGCCTGAACAAGGTCGAGCTGAATTTCAATGAACTGGCCGACGGCACCTACACCACACCGCTCGACACCCTGAGCCAGTCGCTGCAAGGTGGCGGCGCGCTGCTGCTGAGCAACCCGCACAACCCGCTGGGCAAAGCCTTTCCACGGGACGAACTGCAAGCAATTGCCGACATCTGCCTAGAACAGGGCGCGTGGATCATCTCTGACGAGATTCACGCCGAGCTGTGCTTTGACGGGCGCAAGCACGTACCGATGGCGACCCTGAGCGCGGACATCGCCCGGCGCACGATCACGCTGATGTCGGCGAGCAAGGCCTACAACATTGCCGGCCTGAAAACTTCGTTCATGATCATTCAGGACCGCGCCCTGCGTGAGCAGGTCAACCACGCCCGTTGCGGCATGGTCGACAGCGTCAACCCGCTGGGCCTGGAAGCCACCCGCGTCGCGTACAGCGAAGCCGGGCCATGGCTGACGGAACTGAGCGCTTACCTGCAAAGCAACCGCGATTACCTGGTCGACGCCGTTCGCACCCGCCTGCCGGGTATCACCATGAATGTGCCGCAAAGCACCTACCTGGCGTGGCTCGACTGCTCGGCGCTGGGGTTGGACAACCCGCAGCAGTTCTTCCTGGACCAGGCCAAGGTCGGTTTGAGCCCGGGCCTGGATTTCGGCGATGACGCCCGGCAATTCGTGCGCCTGAACTTCGGCTGCCCGCGCGCGTTGCTCGAAGAAGGCATTGCGCGGATGGAGCGCAGTTTGCGTAACCACAAGGCCTAGCAACAACGACTATTCCTTTGTAGCAGCTGGCGCAGCCTGCGTCCGGCTGCGCAGCAGCCGTGCTTGTGGCGTCTGCTGCGCAGCCGGACGCAGGCTGCGCCAGCTGCTACAGGGTGTGGTTTCGCCAGAAAAAATGAACCCCTGCCAAATTTCCCCCTCAATACTTGTAAGCCCACATCACGGGCCGCTGAAGAGTCATGCACGAACCATCGCGACACCTGCCTGGCGAGTAGCAAACCATGAGTTTCATCCTGTGGGTCGCGGTGTTGGGCGTCGTGCTGTTGACGTTGGCACTGACCTCCTCGTACCTGCGATGGATGCCAGTGACCACGTCAGCGGTGTGCCTGGTGCTGGGCGCTGTCATTGGACCAGGCGCCTTGGGTTTGTTGAAGCTGAACACCGATGACGCAGCCAACTGGATGGAGCACCTGACGGAAGTCGCGGTGCTGTTCTCGTTGTTTGTCTGCGGGCTGAAATTACGCTTGCCGTTCAAGGATAAAAACTGGCGGATTGCGGTGGGGCTGGCGGCGCCGGTCATGGTGTTGACCATTGCCGGCGTGTGCCTGCTGTTGCATTACGGGTTTGCATTGTCCTGGGGCGCGTCGGTATTGATCGGTTCGATTCTCGCACCGACCGACCCGGTGCTGGCCAGCCTCGTGCAAGTCAACGATGCCCGGGATGACGACCCCGTACGTTTCGGTCTGTCGGGCGAAGCCGGGCTCAACGACGGGATCGCCTTCCCCTTCGTCATTCTTGGCCTGCTCTTGTTGCAACATGACAGTCAACCCGGCTGGCTGGGGGACTGGTTATTGCGAAGCGTGTTGTGGGCGGTGCCGGCCGGCGTGCTCAGCGGATACTGGATGGGGCGCGGCATCGGACGCCTGACGTTGTTGCTGCGAATCCGCAACGATGACAGCACGCTGTCCCCCAATGACTACCTGGCCTTGGCCCTGATCGCCTTGGCGTATGTCGGGGCCGAGTCGATCCATGCCTATGGGTTTTTATCAGTGTTTGCCGCCGGCCTTGGCCTTCGTCAGGAAGAGGTCAGCACCACCCGTCATGATGAAGTGCCCGCCGAACATCTGGTCCAGCCTGTGGTCGGTCATCAGAACGTCGAGCCGCAGCATGCCGTACATGGCGATACCGAGCACCTCGAAGACACACAGGTTGCGGCGGGCATCATGATGGGTGACATGCTCGCATTCGGCAGCCTGGTGGAACGGGCCATGGAAGTGTTTCTGGTGACCCTGCTCGGTGTCGTGCTGATTGCACACTGGGACTGGCGCGCACTGCCGATCGGGGCGGTTTTGTTTTGCCTGATCCGGCCGCTGTGTGTTGCCGTCATACCATGGGGGCCGCTACTCGACTGGCGACAAAGGCTGTTGATCGGCTGGTTCGGCATACGCGGAATCGGCAGCCTGTACTACCTGTTCTACGCCTTGAACCATGGGTTAGGGCAATCAACCGCGACGGTATGCACCGACATGACGCTGTCCTTGGTAGCCCTGAGTATCCTGGCTCACGGACTCAGCACGCAACCCATGCTGGAGCGCTATGAACACCGGAAAAAACAAATAAATTGATTGTTCACTCAAGCCTTTATGCCGTGGATTATCGATTTTTTTGCGCAAAATTTTTTGAAACCCTATGGGGTCCGGTGGTCACAACATCAGCCCCACCCGCCTGACATTATCTGGCGGGCCTGGCAGGTCTGGTCCCCCTGCGGCGAAGACGTTTCTTATAAGGGCCCCCACATAAAAACAAGGTGCCGGTCATGATCCAGTGTTCTTCCTCCGATCAAATCAAAGCCTGCCGTGCGTTCGCTCTGGAACGCAATCGTCAGATGTTCGAAGAAGCCCAAGCGTTAAGCCGTAGTGCTTTTGAGTTGCTGGAGGGCGACGATCTGGACGCAGAGCAGTTTGATCGCTATCAAGCCCTGCGTCGAAAAGCTGATGTGAAGTTTCAGGAAGCGATTGAGCATCTGCGCCTGCTCAACGAAGATTTTCCGCCCATTCCGAGGTCGGCCAATCAGTCTCATCAGTTGCGCGAACAGCTTGAAGAGCGGGCCTGAGCGTCGAAAAAAACCCGGCAATTGCCGGGTTTTTTTTGACTCCAAATTCATGTTTGAAACGGTAAGACGTAGACACGTTGCAGCGCTTGGTCGTATTGCACTGCGAACTGCATGGGCCAAATCCTGGACTCATGCAGCCTGCACGACCGCAGCGAACCACACCGGCGTTTATGTGATTGATTTTTATGGAATCTTGATCAGGCTGAATGGCGGCACGCCTTATGCTCAATCACCTCAAGCGACTGTCGGCCAATGAGTCCGTTCGCTACCCCCACGTTGATTTGAGAGACTGACCATGAACGCCATTGATCTGTTGAAAGCTGACCATGAACGTGTAAAAGGCATCCTGAGCCAATTAAGTGAGTCCACCGAACGCGGTATTAAAAAACGCGCAGAGTTGTTGGCCAAACTGGAAATGGAAATCAGCATTCATACCCGGCTTGAGGAAGAAGTCCTGTACCCGGCTTATAAAAAGGCCGGAGGCAAGGAGCAGGACGTGATGTATTACGAAGCCAAGGAAGAACACCGCACCGTGGACTCATTGGTGCTACCGGACCTGAAAGTGACCGATCCTTCCACTCCCGAGTTTGCAGGTCGAGTCAAAGTGGTCAAGGAGCTGCTGGAACACCACATCGAAGAGGAAGAAACGGAGATGTTCCCTCAAGCGAAAAAGCTGCTGGGGAAAGCGACCCTGGAAGAGTTAGGCGCTCAGATGGAAACGCTGAAGGCGCAATACAAAAAAGAACTGGGCGACGGTAACCTCGCCGCTTGATCTTGAGATACCAACATCAGGAAAGCCCGGCGTTTGCCCAAACGCCGGGGATTTTGCAGGGCGGCAATCACTTCATGGCCTGGGCAATGACTTCCACCAGATTGAGTTGAGTGAAGGGTTTGGACAAGCGTGGCAGTTCGACCGCAAAACCCTCCAGACGCTCGGCGTATCCGGTAGCGAGGACAATCGGCATTTCCGGCTTCTTCAGCCGAATGGCCTGTGACAGTTGCGCGCCATTCATATGAGGCATGGCCATGTCGGTAATCACCAGGTCGATGTTCTGCTCACTGTCGAACAATTCGAGCGCCTGAGCACCTGAGGCCGCACTGATCACCCGGTGACCCAGGTCTTCCAGCAGCAGGCCGGTACTGGTCAACACAAGGCTGTCGTCGTCGACTACCAAAACACACAACCGGGCCACCGGTTCTGATTGTTCTTCTTCGATGGCGGCCTTGATTACTGACGTGGTCGTAGCAACAGGAATCCATAATTCGGCAGTGGTGCCGATGTTCTTGTGACTCCTGAGAATGAACCGCCCGCCCAGTTGTTCGATAAAGCCATGCACCATCGACAGCCCCAGGCCCGTACCTTTACCGACGCCTTTAGTGGTGAAAAACGGATCCATCGCTGAAGCCAGGGTGTCAGCGTCCATGCCTTCGCCGGTATCGGTCACGCTCAAGCAGACATACGGACCGTTATCAAGCGATAACGCGGCTTGGTCGCAAAGCTCGGAGGACTTGGCCGAGATGATGATTTTACCGCCGTCGGGCATGGCGTCCCGGGCATTGGTGACCAGGTTCAAAACCGCCAGTTCGAGCTGGTTGACGTCCGCCATGACCGGTTTGAGTTCTGTTGAAAACTGCATGTCGAGCGCTACGGAAGGCCCCAGAGAACTGCGTAACAACCCACTGATGCCTTCCACCAACGCGGGTATTTCCACGGATTCGGACTTGAGTTCCTGACGTCTGGCAAAGGCCAGCATGCGCTGAGTCAGGGTCACACCGCGCAAGGCACCCTGCCGGGCGTTGTCGACCAAACGAGTCAATTTCGGGTCGTCCCCTACCCGTTTGCGGACGATTTCGAGATTGCCGAGGATGACCGTCAACAAATTGTTGAAATCGTGGGCGATCCCGCCGCTCAATTGGCCGATGGCCTGCATCTTCTGCGCCTGGAACAGCGCTTCGCGGGTCTGCTCCAGGGCTTGCTGTGCCTGGGTGGCTTCGGTGATATCACGGGTGATCTTGGCGAAACCAAGCAACCTGCCGGTCTCGCCCCATATCGGATCGACCACCACATGGGCCAGAAACCGCGTGCCGTCCTTACGCACCCGCCAGGCCTTGTTCTCGAATCGCCCCTCCTGTGTGGCAATCGCCAGGGCCCGCTGCGGCTCACCGGCTGCGCGGTCTTCAGGGGTATAGAACATCGAGAAGTGCTGGCCGATCACTTCTTCGGGCCGGTAGCCCTTGATGCGCTGGGCGCCAGGGTTCCAGTTAGTCAGGCGTCCCTCGGGGTCGAGCATATAAATGGCGTAGTCGGTGACGCTTTGAACCAGCAACCGAAACTGTTGCTCGCTTTGCTTGAGGGTTTCCTCGGCGATTTTCCGGTCGGTCAGGTCCCGGGTGATCTTGGCATACCCCAGCAATTTGCCGCTCGGGTCGACAATCGGGTCGATGACTACGTGCGACCAGAAGTGCGTGCCGTCCTTGCGCACCCGCCAGCCTTCGCCTTCGAATCGCCCTTCCCGATTTGCCGTGTCCAGCGCCCGCTGGGGCAAACCGGCACGTCGATCTTCTTCGGTATAGAACCTTGAAAAATGCTGGCCGAGAATCTCCGCTTCCTCATAACCCTTGAATCGCCGGGCGCCAGAGTTCCAGCTGGTGATGATGCCATCCGGATCGATCATGTAGATCGCATAGTCCACCACTGCATCAATCAACAGGCGAAAGCGCATTTCCTCGATGGAGTTTACTTTGGACGACTTCTCACTCATCGACTACACCCGGGATTAACATTTTTATGGAGTATGCGGTAAACCAAGGGTTTGGAAAGCCGCAAGGTGCATGTTCGGTGGAGTACTGGCACCAGACCCCCTATGCTCGATGCCAATGGCCATTTCTGGCTGACAAAAGGCGCCCCCATGATCCTGATTCTGTTGCCGACTTCTGACTACGACCCGACCGAGAGCAGCGTGCCTTGGCAAGCGATGCACAGAGCCGGGATCGATGTGTGCTTTGCCACGCCCTCAGGATTGCCTGCCTACGCCGATTCGCGGTTGGTGGATATCGGTTTTGGCCCGCTGAACCCTTTATTGATGACGCGCGAGCCTGATCTTGCCAGCTACAGGCAGATGATCGAAGACACGGCCTTTCGTAAACCGCTGTCCTACGCCGATGTCGACCCAAGCCAGTTCGAGGGCCTGCTGATTCCTGGCGGCCATGCCAAGGGCATGCGCAGCGTGCTGGAATCCACTCAGGCACAACAAATTGCCCTGCACTTTTTCAAGGCCGACAAACCGGTGGCCGCGGTGTGTCACGGTGTTTTGCTGCTCGCCCGCACGGTTGATCCCGACACCGGGCTTTCAGTGTTACAAGGGCGCAAGGTCACTGCACTGGTGGCCAACACCATGGAATTGCCGGCCTGGGTAATGACCGCTGCCTGGCTTGGGCGTTATTACCGAACCTACCCGCAGACTGTCGAGGCGGAAGTCACCGCCGCCCTTTCCAGCCCCGCAGATTTCCTGCGGGGCCCCTTTCTCGCCGTACGTGATTCAGCAGACCAGCCACAACGAGGCTTCGTCGTGCGCGATGGCCAGCTACTGACCGCTCGCTGGCCGGGAGACTGTCATCGCTTCGCCGCCGAATGGCTACGACTTATCGGTACACGTACTTGACGATGTAAGCCTGCAGGTCGTTGTAGACAAAGTCAGGCACTTGCGCTGCGTGTGCCTGGGTTTTGAGCAGTGCCAGGTGGCATTCCTTAACCATCTCGTCACGTTCTCTCTTGGTGTAGATGTGGTTGTTGATGATGTTGCCATAGGTGCTGTAAGCGGTTGGGGCCGTAGGAGAAACGACATCGGTGGCGGCGTTGGAATAGATTTTCTGGAAACGCGAAACCCGCTCTTTCAATCCGCCCAGCCCACGTTCATACACCGTGATCTGTGAGCCGCTGACTGCTTTCGAGGCGGTCTCGAAGGCCAGGATGATTGCTTGTGCGTTACTCATGCCGGCTTCCAGCGCCGACACCGTGACAAACCGTTCGAGCTCCCTGTTTTCCAGGCTCTTGAGTGCTCTCTTGATACTGGACAGGTGGGCGAACGCTTGATTGCAACCTACGATGTGCGTCTCGAACTGGTAACCGGCAGCGGTTGCCAGCGGAGGAAATGCGGCGAAATCGATGCTGTCGAAGGCGCACTCCACAATGATGTTGTATTTGAGGGTGAAGGCTTCGGTGAAGATCTTGGTACTGAGTTCTCGAACGAAGGTTTCCGTGTGCTCATAGGCATGCAGGACGCCGAGCTTGATCATCTCGGCATACAGGGGGTGTTTTTGTCGGTATTCGGGCACGTAAAGACGAACGAATTGCTCGTAGCGCTGGGTGGGTAAGAGGTGGTTTTCCAGTAGATAGGTTTTGCCGGAGCCTTGCAGCCCCGCAACAATCAATACCTTTGGGGTGGTCTGGGCGATGATCCCGCTGAACAACGAGGTCTTGATTTCATTGAATGCAGCCGTGACCTGCGCCGGGGTGTAAGCGTAATTCGGTGCAACTGACATACCTTGATTTCCTTATCAAAGATTCGCTTGAAAGTGATTGCCTGCCCTTTGAATAAAGCGGTGATCGGGCGTTTGTTCAAATCGGCGTGTCTTTCAAGATATGTCGCTGTTCTATAACGTAAAAAGTCCTACTCGAAAGCGCGAAGATTCGTCGGTTCAAACGCCCACCAGCGTGGCAATAGCTGTTTAACCTTGCTCTCGCCAAACCGGTCGTCAATCAGCATGACGATCCCTTGGTCCTGCTGGGTACGGATCACTCGCCCTGCCGCTTGCACCACTTTCTGCACGCCTGGGAACAGGTAGGTGTAGTCATACCCGGCACCAAACAGGGCGGCCATGCGGTGTTTCAGCTGTTCATTGACCGGATTGAGTTGCGCAAGGCCCAGCGTGGCGATGAAGGCGCCGATCAAGCGTGCGCCAGGCAAATCGATGCCTTCACCAAACGCACCGCCCAACACCGCAAAGCCAACCCCTTGGCTGTGCGTGGTGAACTGGTCGAGAAAGTCCTGACGCTGTGCCTCCCCCATTCCCCGGGACTGCGACCACCGTGTGATGTGCGGATGACGCTCGGCCAGTAACTGCGCCACTTGCTGCAGATAATCGAAGCTGCTGAAGAACGCCAGATAGTTCCCGGGACGCTCGCCAAATTGCCGGGCGATCAGCTCGACAATCGGCTCAAGCGACGCCTGCCGGTGGACGAAACGTGTCGAGATCTGACTGACGATGTGCACTTGTAACTGATCCGACTGAAACGGCGACTCGACATCAATCCACACCGTATTTTCAGGCGTGCCCAGGAGGTCGGCGTAATAGTGCTTTGGACTGAGGGTTGCAGAGAACAAGACCGTACTGCGCGCAGCGGTCAGGCGCGGGCGGATGAAGCCGGCCGGCACTACGTTGCGCAGGCATAGCTGGGACAATGGCCGCTGGCGGTCGAGGTCGCGCTTGCTGATGTCGAACAGGAACTGTTCATCGAAGCATTCGGCCACCCGGCAAAATTGCAGCATCTCGAAGTAGAAATTTTGCAGGGCGCTGTCCAGTCCCTGCGGGTGATCGTTCAAGTAGTCACCGATACTCGCGCTGCACGAAAACAAGGCCTGAAGCAGCTTTTCCGGTGCTTTGTCGTACGCCTGATAGGCACCGAGTTGCTGGTTATGCAGGGCATTCCACTCCCGATTGACCCGCTGCAAAGCCTTTTTCAATGCTTCGGGCGCGGTTTTGCGTATGTCACGCAGAGTCGATTGATCAAGGCTGGCGCTGTACATCTGCCGGCCGCGCTCCACCAGGTTGTGGGCTTCGTCGACCAGCACCGCGACGGTCCAGTTATTGGCTTGGGCGAGCCCGAACAGCAGCGCACTGAAATCGAAGTAATAGTTGTAGTCAGCGACCACCACGTCCGCCCAGCGGGCCATTTCCTGACTCAGGTAATACGGGCAAACCTCATGATCCAGGGCGACTTGGCGCAATGCAGCCTGATTCAACAGGCTCAGGTGGCTGGCAGCTTGACGAGCGGCAGGCAAACGATCGTAGAAACCCCGCGCCAATGGGCAGGATTCGCCATGACAGGCTTTGTCCGGATGCTCGCAGGCTTTGTCCCGGGCGATCATTTCCAGCACACGCAGTGGCGGCGCATCGGCGCTTTGTTGAATGACCTGGGCAGCGTCCAGCGCAAGCTTTCGCCCCGGCGTTTTGGCGGTGAGGAAGAACACTTTGTCCAGTTGCTGCGGCGCCAGGGCCTTGAGCATCGGGAACAGTGTGCCCATGGTTTTGCCGATGCCTGTCGGCGCCTGCGCCATCAGACAGCGACCGCTACTGACGGCCTTGAACACCGATTCAGCCAAATGCCGTTGCCCCGGACGAAACCCGGCATGTGGAAAAGCCAATTGCTGCGCCGCTTGATTGCGCGCCTCGCGATGGGCCATTTCCTGCTCGGCCCACTGCAGGAACAGCTCGCAGTGATGCTCGAAGAACTGCTGCAGGTGTGCTGCGCTGAACGCCTCGACCAGGCAGGTTTCCTTTTCGCTGACGATGTCGAAATACACCAGCGCCAGGTTGATCTGTGTCAGCTCCAGTTTTTGACACATCAACCAGCCGTAGATCTTCGCCTGCGCCCAATGCAGTTGCCGGTGATTGGGCGGTTGTTTGCTCAAGTCACCGCGATAGGTTTTGACTTCTTCCAGGCAGTTTTGCCCAAGGTCATAGCCATCCGCCCTGCCCT
This sequence comes from Pseudomonas sp. OV226, assembly GCF_003148705.1. Classification (NCBI taxonomy): domain Bacteria; kingdom Pseudomonadati; phylum Pseudomonadota; class Gammaproteobacteria; order Pseudomonadales; family Pseudomonadaceae; genus Pseudomonas; species Pseudomonas sp. OV226. Next base: position 29,312 of record NZ_QGGS01000015.1, read on the forward strand.
TTACCTTCAGGGTTTTGTGCACGCCTTCAAGGGCGACTTCGCTTTGATAACCGTCACTGCGCCGGGACGCGACGGTACGGTGCCCGACGATGCCTTCCAGCGCCGTCGGCGACGGGGTGAAACGCAGGTCGAGGTCGCCGACCTTGGCGGTAAATTCGCACAATGCCCGTACCGCGATGCTGTAGCTCAAACGCCCGGCTCCGCCCATTGCACGTAGCAGACGGCAATGGGCATTTGATGCTCGTGACAGAACTCCAGCCAGCGCAGTTGGTTGTCTTGCAGCCGGTCGCCGGGGCCTTTGACTTCGATCATGCGGTAGGTCTTGTGCTGGGGCCAGAACTGAATCAAGTCCGGCATGCCGGCGCGGTTGGCCTTGATATCCAGCAACAGTCGGTTGAACCAGTGCTTGAGGTGTTCCGCCGGCAGGCAATCGAGTGCCTGGTCCAGCAACGTTTCGCTCAGCACTCCCCAAAATACAAAGGGCGACTGAACGCCCCACTTGGCGGCAAACCGCTCACGAATCGTCTGCCGGTAACGGCCGTCATCGAGCTCAGCCAGGCAGGCGTCGAACAACTCGGCCCGGCGCGCTGAAAAGTCTTCATGCAGCAGGTCAGCCGGCCCACGCTGGAACGGGTGAAAGAACGCCCCCGGCACTGGCGCGAAAATGGCTGGCCAGCACAACAATCCGAACAGTGAGTTGATCAGGCTGTTCTCGACGTAATGCACCGGCGCCAGTTCTTCGGCGAGGTGGGCCTGAACGTAACCTTCCACCGATAACGCCAGATCGGTTCTTGGCAGTTGCAGGTCCAGGCGTTCCATTGGCCGGGGGGCTGACCGTTTGAGCGCCGGACCGCCCAGTTTGCGCCGCAGCCTGGGCAACACTCGTAGTAAATGCTGATGCTCGGAGGCGCTTTGCGGCGATTGCTCGGCAAGCGTCGCCAGGTCCAGGGCGAGTTGATAGTCACCACAACGCTCCAGCACGCGAATCAACCGCACGCGAGCGCCGGGAAAGGCACAGTCGCGGTAAATCGTCAGCGCACCGGCGAAATCGGCGATGCGCTCGCAATGCTGACCTATCTGAAACAACAACTTGTCGCGACGTCGCTGCAGCCAGGGATTACCAAGTGTCAGGCCGTTGATCCGCTCGACGATGGACGCCACCGGTTCGCCCGCCTCGAAATGCTGCTGGCATTGATGCAGGAATACACAGGCGTCCACATCCTGGCGACTGTGCAGGCCCCTGGATTCGAGGCTGAACTCGACTTTTTCATAGGTGAAAATGCCCAGATCGGCCAGCACGAACTCCGACCAGTCCTGATACAGGTTGCCAAAGAACATCAGCCGAAACCGGTCGCACAGGTCCATGATGGTCAAGGTGAACAGCCGGTCATGCAGTGCCGGACACCATTGGGCAAAGCGTTGTGCCTCGGGAAACTGTTCACTCAACTGTGCGAGCCAATCGGCCTTTTTGCCCTTCGGTTGATCGATCAGCGCGCCGAAGCATTGAAGAATTTCGCCCTTGAGCAGCACCTCGAATAATTCCTCGATGTGCAAGGGCGTCGTCTCATCAATCCAGCCCGCCGCCAACAACGGTGCGACAGCACTGGCGATGTCACCGATCTCGACGTAACTGAGTTTACCGGCCCGAAAATGCACGCCCTTGCGCATCACCATTCTGACCAGCAGCGCCCGCGACTCCCGAGGCAGCCGGGCGAAATCACGGATGAAGGCGTGTTCTTCTACACTTAATACATCGGCATAACGATGTTCAAGCCAGTCAAGCACTTGCATGAAGTTGTTGAGGTAATAGAACGGATCGTCGAGGGGGTTTGCAGTCACAGGGAAAAGCGCCATGGCAAGCGAGTACTGGTTATGCGTACAGATAACAGTTCCCCGCGGTACGGTGCAAACGGAAAAGGATAAGCGGCGGCGTTATTCAGTCATTTTCGGGCGGGCATCGAACTTTCTGCCAATCGATGGCACCAACCGACATAGAGGTTTTTTCAGCATTGCATGAGGTGAACATGAACATCAAAACCCTGGGTCTACCGCTGGCCGCAGCAGCCTTGTTAGCCCTGGCCGGCTGCTCGACACCGACGGTCGTGACCCTGCAAAACGGCACTCAGTATTTGACCAAGGACATGCCGAAAACCAAGACCAAAGACGGATTCTACGAATTTGAAGATATTTCCGGCACCAAAATCAAGGTCAACTCCAAGGATGTGGCCACGGTGCGCCCGGAAGACTGAGGACCGCGAAGGGGGCCTTACCGGCCCCCAACACTGTCAGGCAATCACAATCCCCGAACCGGACAAACTGTCCAGTCCAACCCCCACCAACGTCACCGAATCCCCACCCAATGTCAGCACCGTGTCATGCCCGACGGTGGTGGCATGTGCCCGAAAATCATCGGTGGGCGCCACGCCCTGAACCCCGAGAAACACCAGTTTGTCGTTTGCCTGATAGCCCACGACCCGGTCCTGGCCAAAGGCGCCACTGAACAGGAACGTATCGACCCCGCCTCCCGACTCCATCAGGTCATTCCCCGCCCCGCCAACAAAGACATCGTTGCCTTTGCCTCCGATCAGTTGATCGTTACCGTCCAGGCCAAACAACCAATCGCCCGTGGCCTGCGCCTTGAGCGTATCGGCCCCGGCGCCACCCTTCACCGATGAGGCGTATGCGGTCACGTTGTTGCCGGTCACTAGCCCGTTGGCCGTCACGCTGTGGGTCACATCGTCCTTGAACAGCCCCCACAGGAATCCCGGTTCCTTGCTGACAATGCTGCCGATGTCCCGGGTAATGCTGATGCCGCCATTGGCATCGCGAAGGTATAAGGTGCCAGCGCCGTCATTGGCAAACTCGACGGTCTTCGACGACGCCTGCAACTCCAGCACATTATTGCCCTTGCCGCCCAACAGGATGTTGTAGCCGCCACCATCGCGGAAGGTGTCGTTACCGTCGCGGCCCTCCAGGTAGTCGGTGCCTTGCCCGCCCTGAATCAGGTCGTTGGCGTCGCTGCCGATGATGAACGTGCTGCCCTTGTGGGTTTCGGCAATGCGGTTGAGGTCCTGAACCCAGGTATTGGCGCGCGCCGGGTCCGACAGGTTGGCGACGATGATCGTCGAGTCTTTGCTGGTGAGGTCGTAGAACTTCGATTCAATCACCCGGTTCATGCCGTCGCCGTAAGCGGTGGGCAAATGCGAGATCCAGGTCGGGATGTTGAGAATGGAATACGGCAGCACATTCCACGCTGTCGACGCGTAGTGATCGTTGAAGCTGACGATGTTGTCGGTCGCCGACTCCTTGGCGGCATCGTGCACACCCACCGACGACAGGTTGAACGTTGAACCGTCGAGGGCCCGGAACACAGGATCGTTTTCATAGCCGACGTTGAGTACTTTGTCGGTGCCACTTTGAGTCGGCGACGCGTAGGCGATGTAGTTGGAGTCCGAGAAAAACCCGCCCCACTTATCCGTGCTCAAGTCCGCCAGGCTGTTGACCGCCAAGCCGCCGAGGCTATGGCCGCTGACCACGATGTTTTTACCCGACAGGCCATTGGCCTGGGCGAACGCCGCCACGTCGCCGAGCAGGTTGCCGAAGGCTTCGCCGACGTAGTTTTTTGCATAATCCTTGGGGCCCAACGCCGCCAGCAGATCGTTGATCACGTCACCAATGGAATCGCTGATCAGGGTTTCTCGTGGGCCGCTGGTGCCGCGAAAGGCGATGCCGATTTCGGTCAAGTGTCCCTGAGTATCGTACTTGCCGAGGATCTCGACTTGCGCACTGGTGTAACCGGCCTTTTCGCCGAAGAACGTTCCGCGAGCGTCAACCTTGCCGTCATAGCCCAACTGCGTGGCGGTGATCGGTGTCCAGCCGGCTTTTTGCACCGCGTCCAGTGCGGCTTTTTCCGAATCCGGGTTCCAGGGAATGCCGGGGATGACGCCCTGTGAATCGGTGCCGCCCAGCAACGCGGTGACCAATGTCGCGGGCAAACCCAGGCCGAAACCGTTGTGCTGATAGCCGGTGGCAAAGCCGTTGTCGAGGTTGTGATAGGAATACAACGTGATGGCCATGGCGTCGGTGAACAACGCCTTGGAGTCTGCCGTGTTGAAGTTTTTGTAGTCGTACACACCCATTGGTATTGCCTCTCTTTTGTTGGAATTGTCAGAGATGGCTCACAACCAGGACGCCTCGATCACGAAGCGCCCCGGAGCCTTTAGTGCATGCAGCCTTTACGCAAACGTGATGCCTGGCGCCGACAGGTTTCAGCCCGACGCAGGCTACGCCAGCGGCTACAGGTTCAACTCATTGGGTTGTCGGACCTTGGCCGAACGCCTCGTCTACCTTGGCCAGATCCTGTTCGCTCAAGGTCCCCGCGTAGTAATGCAACTTGGTCCAGGCCATCAAGTAGTCATAGCGTGTCTGAGCCAAATCCCGGCGAGTGGTAAAGAGTTGTTGTTCTGCGTTCAGCGCATCCAGGTTGACGCGCTCGCCACCCAGGATGCTTTGCTTGGTCGACACCACCAGCGCTTCGGCAGACACCAGGGCTTTTTGATAGGCGCGCAGCTTGTTGACGCCCGACAGGCAGGCGCTGAACTGTCGGCGCAGCTGGATCATGGTTTCCCGGGTCTTGCCATCCAGTTCGTACTCGGCCTGTTCCATGTTGCGACTGGCCTGGCGGGTGGACGCCGATACCCCGCCACCGGCATACAGCGGCACGTTGACTTCGATGCCGATGGTGTTGGTGTCGTAACGCTGGTTATAAGTGTTGCCGCTTTCCGATTCGTTCTGGCGCGCCGAGGCATAGGCACTGACTTTGGGCAGGTGGCCCGCGCGGTTGCGTTCCACTTCATAACGCGCCACTTCCACGGCCTGACGCTGGGAGGCCAGGCTCGGGTTATTGGCCACCGCCATTTCGTGCCAGGTGTCGTAGTTGGCCGGTTGCAGGATGAAGGTCTGGAAGTGCTGGTCCAGCGGCGCCAGGTCGGCGATGTCGATCGTCGGGACGCCAATCAGCGCACCCAGCTCACGCAAGGACGCATCCTGCTCGTTGCGTGCCTCGATTTCTTCAGCGGTCGCCAGTTCGTAACGGGACTCCGACTCAAGCGTATCGGTGCGCGTGCCCTCGCCCTGGCGGAACATCTGCTCGTTCTGCTGGAACTGCTGCTCGTAGGCCTTTTTCCGCGCCTGCGCAATGTCGATCTGATCCTGGGCAAACAGTGCCTTGGTGTAGTTCTCCAACACCCGCACCAACAGCTCCTGGCTCTTGCCGCGAAAGGCCTCATCGGCAAACAACGACTGCGCCACGCCTTTGCGATACGCCGCGTAAGCTTCGTAATCGAGCAAGGGTTGTTGCAGGGTCAAGGTCGAGCCGTAACTGCTGTAATTGCGGTCATCGGTCTGATTTTGCCGACGCTCATCAAGGTAGGTGACCTTGGAGGTGTTGCGTCCCTTGTTGTAGTTGTAAGCCAGCTTTGGCAGCAGGCCAGCACGGCCAATAAGGCGGTTTTCAAGGCCCGCATCGCGTTCCTTGATCGCGCCAAGGAACACCGGGTCATTGCGCAACGCTTGTTCGTAGATAGCGAACGGCCCCATGGCCATCACACTGTTGCACGTCAGCAACACCAGGGTTGCCGCGAGCAGGGAAAGCTTATTCATACAGCCGAACATCCTTATTCCTCGGTCAACGCGGAACCTGCCCGGTCGAGCAGCGGTTTGAACAGATAGTTGAGGAGTGAACGTTCACCAGTCCGCACGAACATTTCCGCCGGCATGCCCGGCTTGATCACCAGCCCGTTGAGTTTTTCCATGGCCTGGTCGCTGACGCTGCTGCGCAACACGTAGTACGGCGCGCCGGTTTTCTCGTCGACCATTTGGTCGGCGGAAATCAGGCTGACCTCGCCGGGTACCCGTGGCGTGCGGCTTTGGTTGAAGGCGGTGAAGAGAATGTCCACCGGCAAATGGGTGCCAACCTTGTCGATCAGGTTGATCGGCAAGTGCCCTTCCACTTCCAGGCGGGTGCCCTGCGGCACGATTTCCAGCAAGATTTCACCCTGGCGCACCACGGCGCCCTCGGTATGCACCCCGAGGTTGACCGCGATGCCATCGGCGGTCGCGATGATCTCGCTGTGTTGCAGGTTGAACCCGGCAGAGGTCAGTTGCTCCTTGAGGGTCACACTCTTGAGTTGCGCGTCGGCCAGTTGGGTGCGGACTTCTTTCTGATACTCCTCGATGTGCTGTTGCAGCTTGAGTTTCGCTTCGAGGATGCCCTGCTCCACGCGACCGCTTTCGCCGGTGTTTTCGGCCAATTGTTGCTGCACCTGCGACAGCTGACGCTGGTATTCCAGTAGACGGTTACGCGGGATGTAGCCGTTGTCCGCCAGGGGCTGAAGGTTGCTCAGTTGTTGTTGCAACGAGTTGGCCTGGGCCGTCAGGTCGGTGCGGGCACGGCGCATGCCGGCCAACTGCGCGCTGGCGCCTTCCATGTTGGCACGCAACCCGCCCTGCTCGCGGAAATAGGCTTCGCGGCGGCTGCTGAACAATTGCCGCTGACCTTCGAGCACCAATGCCAATCGAGGATCGGCATCCTTGATCAGTTCCGCCGGGAAGTTCACTTGCTTGAGGTTGTCCCGTTCACTTTCCCAGCGCGCAACGCTGGCCCAGGCCATGCGGTATTGCGCCTGCAACGAATCGACATCGGCCGCGACCTGGGTCTGGTCGAGCTGGAACAGCGGCTGGCCCAGCTTCACCACTTGCCCCTCGCGCACCAGAATCCGGCTGACCACACCGGGACTCATCGATTGCACGGCTTTGCGCTTGCCAGACACCACAACGGTGCCCTGCACTGCAATGCCCTGATCAAGTGGGGCGAGGCTGGCCCAAGTGAAGAAACTGCCGGCACCGACGATGGCCAGCATCCAGCCCATGCGGGCAAAAAAACGCGCATCACGCTCGGGACGTTCAGTGAGGTAATCGTGTTCCATCGTCGCTTCGCTTTCGGTGTTCATGCGTGCGCTGCTCATACACCCGAATTCCTTGTCGTGGGCTGATACTGCCGGCTCATGCTGAGCCCGCCCGCTGCTTGCGGCGCGTTCTCACGTTGTTGATCCTGAGCACCGGAGAGCGCCTTGAGCACGTCCTGGCTTGGCCCAAATGCCTGCAATCGCCCCTCATTGAGCACCAGCAATTTGTCAGCCTGGGCCAATGCCGAAGAACGGTGAGTGACCAGAATCACACTGGTGCCCTGAGCTTTCATTTGCGCAATGGCGCCGGCCAGCGCGGCTTCACCCACGGTATCGAGGTTGGAATTGGGCTCGTCCAACACCACCAGGCTCGGCTTGCCGTACAACGCACGGGCCAGTGCCACACGTTGTTTCTGGCCACCGGACAAGCCGCCGCCGTCTTCACCCAGCACCGTGTCGTAGCCCTGCGGCATGCGCAGGATCAGTTCATGGACCCCCGCCTGCTGTGCAGCTTCGACGACCTTTTGTGGATCGGTTTCACGAAACCGGGCGATGTTTTCAGCAATGCTGCCGCTGAACAATTCGATGTCTTGCGGCAAATAACCGATATAGGGGCCCAGGTCATCGCGGTTCCAGCGATGAATGTCCGCGCCGTCCAGTCGAACCGTGCCACCAAGGGTTGGCCAGACGCCGACGAGCACTCGGGCCAATGTCGATTTGCCTGAGCCGGAGGCGCCGAGCACGCCCATCACCTCCCCGGCACCCAGGTTGAAGTTGACCATGTGCAGCGTTGCCGCACGTTGCCCAGGTGGGCCAGCGCTGACCTGCTCGAAAGTGATCTGCCCTTTTGGCGCGGGCAGCGTCATCGCCTCGTCCGTCGGTGGGAAGGCTTGCAGCAATGCATCAAGACGGCGGTAGGCGAGCTTGGCACCGCTCCACTGTTTCCATACGGCAATCAACTGATCGATGGGGCTCAGGACGCGGCCCATCAGAATCGAACCGGCAATCATCATCCCGGCCGTCATGTCGCCTTTGATGACCAGCAAGGCACCAAGGCCCAGAACCAGAGATTGCAGACACAGGCGCAAGGTCTTGCTCAGGGAACTGATGACGGCACCGATGTCGCTGGCCTGGTTCTGCAAGCTGAGAAAGCGCGAATGCACCTGGAACCAGCGTTTGCGCAACACGCCGAGCATGCCCATCGCCTGGATGGTTTCAGCGTTGTGCAGGTGACTCGTCGCCAATTGGCTGGATTTCTGGGAAAAACCGGCAGCCTCACCCAATGGCTTCTTGGTCATCATTTCGTTGAGGCAGGCAAGGCCAATCAGTACCAGCGCGCCTACAGTCGCGAACACACCGAGCCAGATATTGAACAGGTAGATCACGAACAGATAGACCGGAAACCAGGGTGCGTCGAAGAAGGCAAACAGCGCAGGACCGGTGACAAACTGACGAATGTGCGTCAGGTCCCCCAGGGACTGCCCGGCATTGCCCTCGCCTTTAAACAGGTTGCGCTCGAACGCAGCCTGATAAACCCGCAGGTTGAAACGTCGCTCCAGTTGGCTGCCAATGCGGATCACGATAAAGCTGCGAATGATCTCCAACAGCCCGATGAACGCAAAGAAACCGACGACCATCAGCGACAACATGGCCAAGGTCGTTTCGTTTTGCGAAGACAACACTCGGTCATAGACTTGCAGCATATAGATGGACGGGACCAGCATCAGCACATTGATCAATGCGGTAAAACAACCGACGCTGATCAAGATGCTTTTATAGTCGCCCAACGCCTTGAACAACGGTGGGGTGGCTGGGGCCTTAGCCATCTTCATTGATTTTTCCTGAGATGATATTCATCGCCCTGTTTTGGCGAGGTTTCAATTAACTGTTTGTTCGCAGTTCCAGACATTCTTTGTCAGTTAACGCTTACAAATTAACAACCCGTTTTCCATACTCGACAATGAGTCAGCGTATTGATCTGTCACTTATAACTTCAATGCCGGGGTTTATATTTAAATTTGCACCGGCCTGTCACTTTATTTGCTTAATCCGTGGGGCGCTTGAGCGTGATGATCAGACCTGACTTCAAATTACCTTGATAAAACCCATCATGCTGTCGGCTGAAAAAGAAAATTCTTGAGCCTTCTTTGCCGGTAATCGCGATACCGTCTGGCTCGGGGAACCAGCCGGTTGCTGGTTCTGTCAGCCAGGCACCGAGGCACTCGGCACCCTCGCCCAGCGTCTGGGTGGATTGAAGGTCAACAAGGCAAACATTCGATGGTTTGTCCTGCATTGCCAACGACTCGGACGAACCTTGTGTGGCGATCAAGGTGGCTTGCCATTGTCCGTCGAGTTCAGAGGGGTCCGCTAATTTCAGGCTGCTGGCCATGGTTGTATCTCCAGGAAACATCATCAGCGTCGCCAATAGCCACGCGGTCATTGTGCAGATCAAGGCGTTAGTGGACATCCGACGATTCACTCCCGCGTGCTTCGAGGCAAGGACAGAGCGCGGCCCATCAAGCACCGCGCTCCTTGTTAGCCCTGAATCAAGCCACGATGTCCGAGAACGCGGCCTGGCCTACGGTGCTGACCAGGAAATCAGCCACACCATGCCCGGAGAAGTCCACCGACAACAGGCTATTGGCGCCCGAGGTGGTCAATACGGCATCGCCGACCGCACCGGTGAACGCGCTCACGAAGTGCAGGCCTGCGCCTTTGGTAATGCCGGTCAGGTCGATCTTGTCCAGGCCGCTGACAAAGTCGAGGATCTGGTCGGCCACACCTGGCTTGGCGTCGCTGCTGGCAGCGAACACAAAAGTGTCCGAACCCGTACCGCCCCATAGCTTGTCAGCACCACCCGCGCCGAAGAGGATGTCGTTGCCGGCACCGCCCTTCAATTCGTTGGAGGCACCGTTACCGATCAACAGATCGCTGCCCGAACCGCCGATCGCATTCTCGATGACTGCACCCTTGGCAATGGAAACGTTGCCGACCAGGCCACCGACGTCGGAGAACGAAGCCTCATTGAGGTTGATCTTCTGGTTTTGGGTGAAACCCGAGAAGTCCAGGGTGTCCTTGCCGCCTGCATCCCACACCGAGAACACGACCTTGTCCGACGACGAAGACGCACTGAGGAAGTCGCGACCGGTGTTGGAGTTGAAGCCGTAGGTCGTGTCGCCGGTACGGGTGCTCGTATTGGCACCGTAGAGTTTCTGGATGGCGGCAATATCGTCCATCAGCGGGCCGGACGCATACGCTTCGACGCCGCCCTTGCTGAAGTTCTGGTCGGTATTGCTTTCGCTCCAGTAACTCATGACGCTGTAACCGCGGGTGTCTTGCCCGTAAGTGGCGTCATTGTAAGTCGGTGCGCCTTCGCCGGCGTTGTAGTCGCCAGGATGCGCCAGGCCCAAGGTGTGCCCGATCTCGTGGGTCAGCGTTTGACGGCCGTAATTGTTCAGGTCCGGCGTCTTGTTCGGCGTGTAGCTGCTGTTGGTCAGGTACCAGGACGTACCGTCATAACCAGCGCCCGTGCCCGGCAGATAGGCAAATGCCGCGGCGCCATCCTGGCCACCACTGTAGTTGCCGAAGGTCATATGACCGTCACCGCCCGTGGACTTCTCGGTGAAGGTCACGTTGGCCACATCGGCCCAGGATTGCATGGCAAGCACGGCCTGGGCTTTTTGTTGGCTGCTGAACTGACTGAAGCCGGTAATTCCGTGCTTGTTCATGGTGCTCGACGATGCCGAGGTCAGGAACGTGTAGGTCAGTTCGATTTTGCCGCTGCCGTCCTTATCCTGGTAGGCAGCTCCGTCGCGCAGTAACTGGGTGGCGGCCTGATCGACGGAGTAGGACGGTTTGCCATTGACCGTGAGACTGCCGCCTCGGTTATATTCATGGCTGAAACTGTCGATCTGGTTATACGCTGAACTGGGTGCAGCCAATGCTTGCGAGGATGCAGAGGCCTGTTCGGCATGATCAATAGCGCTGGTTTTTACATTCGACATAAACAAACTTCCTTGTTTAGCTATGGAACAGTTTTTGTCAGATAGCGACAATCCCTGGCGAGATCGTCCTATCACTCGCCCAATGAAGGCGAAAGAAAACTGACACAATTTGAAATCAAACGTCTAGTGTTTTTTTTGACGCCAAATTGTTCTGTTCCGGCATATGCCCGTAAACAATGCGTGCGCTGGCTAAAGATTGTTTTGCATCTGTGCGTTTGCGCAAATCGTCTGACAATTCGCTATTTAAATATTAAATATAAGTAAGTTGTTTTTTGTCGAAGGCGTCTCGATTTTCTGGACTTATTAATATAAGTGCCAGTGCGTTGATATCAGTTAAATTTGTGTTGGATTTGAGAATTTACGACTGCTGCGCAGCCGGACGCAGCCTTCGGCAGCTGCTACAAGGATTGTGGCGTACGTGAAACCTGTAGCAGCTGGCGCAGCCTGCGTCCGGCTGCGCAGCAGTCGTCAAAAACTCACAACCAACACGCATCCCAAAGCGGATAATCATGAACCCGTGTCACCAGTCCCGCTCGTATCGGGTTAGCCACGACATACCGAGCAAGCGCCTTCACATCTTCCTCTCGCCTCACAGCACGATCGTGATACCCCTTCTGCCACAGGCGCCCTCTGCGCCCTAATGCCTGATTAATGGCCAGGCTACTGCGTGACTTGATTCGACACATCAACTCAGCCAGAGATTTATCGCGCAGTTGCACCAGGCAATGCATATGATCCGGCATCACCACCCACGCCCAAAATTCCCCCCAGCCCTCTTCCTGTGCCAAACGCAATTGCTGGACAACCAACCTTCCCAAACGCCAATCAACAAAAAACGGCTGCCGCTGGTGAACGACAACCGTCAATAAGTAAATGCGCCCAGATTCGGAAAAACGCCCAATGCGCAAATGACCCGCTTTTGAATCGAATGGCATTCCATTGCCCCCTGATCAATTGAAAGGAGGCCTGGAATCTACCGTGTTGCCAACCGAGTCACTGCGGGCAATGACTACAAAACATGAACCCTCAACTCCCCGTCCGAATCTTGTTCCACACGCGCGTGCGAACCCGGTCAATGTTCAGCGGCATCGCCTCGAGTGCGAACAGCTTGCCCATCATCTCGGGGCTCGGATAAATCTTGGTGTCGTTCTTGATTGTCGGCTCGATCAGCTTGTCGGCCTGTTCGTTGCCGTTGGCGTAGTGCACGTAATTGCTGACATCGGCCATGACGTCCGGGCGCAGCAGGTAATTCATGAAGGCGTAGCCCGCTTTCTCGTCAGGCGCGTCGACGGGCATCGCGACCATGTCGAACCAGATGGCGGCGCCCTCCTTGGGAATGGAGTAGCCGATGTCGATGCCATTCTTGGCCTCCTTGGCGCGATTCTCCGCTTGCAGGATGTCGCCGGAGAAACCGACGGCCACGCAGATGTCACCGTTGGCGAGGTCGCTGGTGTACTTGGACGAATGGAAATAGCTGACATACGGCCGAACTTTCAGCAGCAGTGCTTCGGCCTTTTTATAGTCTTCCGGATTTTTACTGTGGGGTGGCAACCCCAGGTAATTCAGCGCCGCAGGCAACAGTTCCGGGCCGTTGTCGAGGATGGCGACGCCGCACTTTTGCAGCTTTTTCATGTTCTCGGGTTTGAAGATCAGGTCCCAGGAATCGACCGGCGCGTTGTCGCCCAGCGCAGCCTTGACCTTGGCGATGTTGTAGCCGATACCCGTGCTGCCCCATAGGTACGGGAAACCGTGCTCGTTACCCGGATCGTTGGTTTGCAAGGCCTTGAGTAGCACCGGATTGAGGTTCTGCCAGTTTGGCAACTGGCTCTTGTCGAGCTTCTTCAGCGCTCCCCCCTCAATCTGCCGCGCCATGAAGTGGTTGGACGGAAACACCACGTCATACCCGGATTTACCGGTCATCAGTTTACCGTCGAGGGTTTCGTTGCTGTCATAGACGTCATAGGTGAAGGCGATGCCGGTCTCTTTCTGGAAATTTTTTGTGGTGTCCGGGGCGATGTAGTCCGACCAGTTGTAGATTTTAACCGTCTCGGCCGCCTGGCTGAGGGTTGCGACGAGTGCAAGTGGCGCCAGTGTCAGTGTCTTTCGGATCATGAGTCGATTCCTGTAGGGGCTTTTGTTATTGGCAGGCAATCAGAAGATCAAAAAATCAAAACGTAGGTCTTGCGCACGGTTTCCTGGATATCCCAGATACCGAGACTGTTGGCTGGCAACATCAATGCATCGCCAGCTTCTATGTGCAGGGTTTCACCGTCGTCCGGGGTGAAAGTGCAGCGCCCCTGGATGAAGTGACAGAACTCCTGGGCAACGATTTGTCGGCGCCAGCGTCCGGGCGTGCATTCCCAGACCCCGGTTTCGACGCCGTCGTCGCGTTCGACGCTGGTGGTCGAGGCCACCGCCACGGGGGTCCCCAGTGGCACAGCGACCGGATTGGATTCTTCCAGCTGCAAGGTGGCGGTGTTCTTGAACTGCGTAATGCTCATGGGCGTACCTGTCGAGGGAGAAAGCGCTGTTTACTGCATGAAGCCTTCCATGAACCCCGCGACCCCGCTGGCCAGCTTGCGGCGCCAGGGTGCGGTAGCCGGGTTGGCCAGGGTCTGGTCTTCGTGGACAAAGCTGCGGATGATCGCGTTGTAACCGAGCCAGCGGCAGGGTTCCGGCTCCCAGGCCTTGAGTGTGTCGAGCCCACCCGGCATGACCCAAGGCTGGTGTACCAACTCCGTATCGCGCTCAAGAATCAGATCAGCAAGGGTACGTCCGCCCAGGTTGCTGGCACCGACACCCTCCCCGCCATAACCACCGGACAAGGCAATGCCACTGGCGTGATCACACAACATGTGCGGTTTGAAGCGCCGCGACATGCCAAGGTTGCCGCCCCAGGCGTGGGTAATCCGTGTGTTCTTCATCTGAGGGAAGAGCTCGCCGAACAGATAGCGCCGTAGCTCCACTTCGTGGGTTGTCAGGTCAAAGTCGTGGCGTAATTTGCCGGCGAATTGGTACCCGCCCCTCGCACCAAATACCAAGCGGTTGTCGGCAGTACGCTGGCCATAGGTCACCTGGCGGCTGCTCTCGCTGAACGCCTGGCCTTGATTCAGACCGATTTCGTCCCAGACCGCAGCCGACAGCGGCTCCGTGGCAACGATCAGGCTTTGCACCGGCAGTTGATACCGACCCAGCGGCGGCAAGGTGGTTGCGTAGCCTTCTACTGCCGGGACAATCCAGCGGCTGCGAACCTGTGCCTTGGCCGTGTGCAAACTCCCCGACTGCCACTGCGTGACCGGGCTGTTTTCATAGATCTTTACCCCCATGTTTTCCACCGTCCGAGCCAAACCTCGCACCAACTTTGCCGGATGGAGGGTCGCGACGTGCGGTGCATAGATACCGCCATAGGGCTTCGCAATTCTGATCTGTTGCGCCAGTTGCTCGGGACTGAGCCAGCGGTAATCACTTTCGGTCAGGCCCTGGCGGTAAAGGTCGTCCAGATAGCGGCGCAGGCTGACTTCCTGCTCGGGGTAGCGTGCGGCGCAGTAAAGCACCCCACCTTTGCGGTAATCGCAGGCGATGCCCTCACGCTCAAGGACGACTTCCACTTCATCAGGAATGGCGTGCAGCAGATCGAATGACGCGCGGCGTTGTTCCGGGGACAAATCGGCGAGCAAGCGGTCCTCACCCAGGATATTGCCCATCAACCAGCCGCCATTACGGCCCGAGGCGCCAAAACCGGCGGTTTGTGCTTCGACAATAGCGATGTCCAGGCCCGGTGCCAGACGCTTGAGGTAATACGCCGTCCAGAGCCCGGTATAGCCGGCGCCGATGATTGCGACGTCGACGTCCAGGTCGTGCTCCAGCGCCGGACGAGCCAGTAACGGCTCGTCGAGCTGATCCATCCATAAACTGATAGTGCGCCACGCCGACATGCAAGACTCCGCCACTCAAACTTCGATGGCGTCGATCCTAGTGCGTGGGCTCAGGGACTGTCTTGCGCGCGTGCACGCAAAGAAATTTGTTTTGCATAGGCCTTGGGGGACAGACCGGTGTGCTGGCGAAAACAGTTGTAGAACGCCGACAGCGAATTGAAACCCGCGGCAAACGCCAGCTCGTCGATACGCAATGGCGGCGTGGCAGCGTCCAGTGCGCTGAGCAGATGTTGCAAGCGCGCCTGGTTAACGTAGCGATAGAAGCTCTGGCCCAGCACCTGATTCAGCAAGTAGGAAATCTGGTTGCGACTGTAGCCACACTCCTTCGCTACCCGTTGCAGGTCGAGCTCGGGGTCCAGGTAAGGTTGCTGACGCTGGAAATACTGCTGCAAGTCATCGGCCATGAAACTCAATTGTCTCGGCGACAACCCCAGACGACTGACGGCCGGGCGCAGCGCCTTGCTCGCCTTGTTGTCTGCCTGCTCGTGGACCAGCGTGGCGTATTCGTTGACCCGCCAAATCAAGCCATCACGTACCGTGATTGCCTCGCTGGTGTGGAAGGACACCAGCCCCTCACCGCCACGCAAGGTCATCCGGTACTGAATAAACGCGGTGTTGCCGTCGAGGCGAATCCGGTCCGAATGTTCCAGCGCTTCGCCCGGGTTGCGAGGCATGCTGACGCGCACGTACTCACGCAGTTCATCGAGCCCCATCACGCGATTCTGGAAAAAGTCGTGGTACTGGATCTCGGGGTGATAAAGCGCCATCACGCCATCCAGATCGCGGTGCTTCCAGCACAAGTGGTAGCGCATGACCGTCTCGCCCGTGACCCGGGTCTGCTGCGGCCCATCATCATCGGTGTGCATAAAAAACCCAGGGCGAAAACGCCGAGCTTGCCCAAGTTCGGCGAAGGCTTCAATGGCTGCAAAAATGCCCTGCGAAAACCCAGCGTGACACCCTTACAAAAAAATCGACGAACCGCTCAATGGAACCGAAAAAAATCACATCGTTTTCACATACCGGTGCTACTTTTAAATGCAGTCACCGGTTGAGCCATTGAAGGCTCTACCCCTCCTAAACTGAGCTAAAGGAAGCGCTCGATGAAGAAGGCGGGCAACATATGAATAAAGGGTCTTTCAGCAAAGTCACGTTTCCAAACGCCTGCCAGCTGATGCGCTGGCATTTTCATCCCATGGGATTCGAGGCGAGCATGGACGCGCCGGGCAGCATGATTGCGCGGCTGTTTGATCGCGCCAGTGGCGAGACCATGATCGCCATTGCCGGTATTCCTTGCGCAACCGTCATGAACGCTACGGATGTCGAGCGAATCATTGAAGCTGTCGAGGATGAACTTGAGGCGTTCATCCCACCTGTGGCCCTCAGAAGCTATGCCTGATGGCTGAACACTCAATAAAAAGCCCACGCGATGTGGGCTTTTTATTGGGTGAGATTCAGGTCACGCTGACTTCTGACCAACACGATGATCGGCAAAAAACGCTTTGCCGCTGCCGATTCGGTCGGACGCCTTGGGCATGTTCACCGCGGATGAGTCCTGCCCCTCCACATACCAGTAGCAATGACTCACTGCCCGGGTGATGCCAACGTACGCCAGTCGCAGGATTTCGTCCTTTTGCGCGCTGTCGTACGGCTCACTGTCGCCTGCCTTGCCAAGGCCCGCCATCTGGTAAACCTGGTTCTTGTACGGTGACTGGGTCAAATGCTGACAATCGCCCAGCAAAAATACTGCGTCAGCCTGCAAGCCTTTGGCGCTGTGATAGGTGAGCTGTTTGAGTCGGCGCTCGTCATAAGGCAAGCTAGAATCAACATTAATAACCGACTGAATATGTTGTTCTATCAATAACTTATCGCTACTTTTTCGATACAACATCAAGATTGAATCACCCTGCCGGTAGTGTTCCATCAGGCGCTGTGCCATGCCCTGATCGTCTCGATCCAGAACGTTTACCGGCAACAACGCTTTGGGCTCGCCACAAGCCTTGGCTTTCTTGCCTGCGATAGCCGGCGCCGCACGGACGATATGCTCGGCAGCGTCGATGATGTATTGATGGCTGCGATAGTTGTCGCCGAGCATGACTTTGGTAGTGCCGGGTGACGGGAATTCTTTGTTGAACTCCATGAAGTACGTCGGCGAACTGCCGCGCCAGCCGTAAATGGACTGCCAGTCATCGCCGACGCACAGCAAGGATGAACGCTGCGCCCCCCGGCCAATGTGCATCGCCGGACCGCGACTGCGAATTTCCACCAGGCTTGCGCGAATCCAGGAGACGATTTGTGGCGATACGTCCTGAAATTCGTCAATCATCAGGTGTGACAGTGGCCGCAGCAGCTCGTCACTGAGCAGTTTCAGGTTTTCTGGAGAGTGCTCACTGAACAGCGCGAACATTCGGTTGTAGGTCATCACCGGGGGCTTTTGATCGAGCAGGTGATCTTCCAGCGCCCGCCAGAACAGACTCAACGCCTCGAAGAAGAACCGGTCGGGGTCATCCTTGGCGAAACTCATCTGACCAACTGCGCCCGGAACATCCAGGCCGAGGTTTTCTATGAACCCGGCCGCCGCGACAAAACAATCCAGCAAGGGGGCTGACGCCAGCTCTCCTTTTACCTTGTAATCAAAGCCCGGCCCCGCACTGGCATCGCCTGCCAACGAGGTCAAAATGCGCTTTGATGACTCGTAACTATCAAGCCATATCAATGGCTTACGACAGAAAGCTTGAAACAGGGTGCGCTTAACCGCCCATTCTGCACGGACCGTTAGCTTGGCATTCGGACGGCAGACCTGCGGGTTTTCCCGGGGATCGAACCCCAGCACGACCCACGCATCCAGACTCGGGATGTAACCGTGGCAATGGAACGTCGAGCCATTGATATCGAAAGTCTGGCGTTTCGGCTCAATGCCCTTGATGGGCCAGGCGCCAGCGCGAAACCACAGGTCTTCAATGGCATCACATAACTCTTCATCGCGCTTGGCGGCCAATTCGGTCACGGCCACGCGTTTTTGTACATCCGGGTGGTCGCGCTCCAGCTCCTTGAGTTGCAAGGCGTGACGGGACAACGGCTTGATTAACTCGCGAAAGCGTTCGTCACGGGTATGCAACTGGTGATAACAGGCGTTGAGCCGCTGTCGCTGGGCATCATTGATACGCAAGTCGAACGGATTACTGTCGACCTCCTCGTCGCCGTTTTGCGCGCGATCACTGAGGTTTTCGAACGCTTGCAAACGCTCGAATCCCGGCAGGCTGCGTACCATCGGCAGGATACGAGAGTGGAAAGTGCGCACCAGATTGCGCGCCTCTTTGAGGCTCAGCGCACGGTCCCACAACGCAAACAGTTCGATCAGCTTGTTAATGAAGTCTTTACGTGACTCGCGAGTGAACGTCACTACGGTCATCGAATCCAGCTCGAAACCCAGGTAGTGAGTCAGCAGCAGGATGCGCAGCACCAGCGTGGTCGATTTGCCTCCGCCCGCCCCGGCAATCACTGACGTTGACGGCGTATCGCTGAAAATCATCTTCCACTGGGCAGCGCTCGGCTGGGCATGCGATGGCATCAGACTGGCCACATCAGCCCTCATGCGCCTCTTCAGTTCAGCGCTCAATGGCAGTCGCCAATCGTCAAACAGATTGTCATCGACGTTGGGTGGCCGATGTTCGGTTGAACGCGAGTCGCGGATCAGCAACACCTGCCGGCCTTCTTCCAAACCTTCGACCCGGCCTTCTTTGTAGCCGTAGTCGAACCCCGCGCTGTGACCGCTGCGAAAACCGTCGGCCTGCCCATGCAACCAGGAGGCGCGGTGTTGGGCGCGCAGGCGGGTCAAGCCATGACCGAAGAATCGGGCGGCCAGGCGTTTGAGCAGCGGCATCTCGGTCAAGGGACGAAGTTCGGGAGGAAGATCGGGGGTGTGTTGCGGCACGCGGGCTGACTCCAGGGTGTGAGGCTGTTGAGGGCTATGGTGTCTGCATTTGCTGTTCAGTTCTAGTGAAATGCTTACAGGTCATTGGCTTATGCGATGAAGTGAAGGCTGGATGAGAACGTTTTGAGGTTATTTTGCATCAACTAATTCGATGGTAATGAGGCATTTTTTACGCTTTTTATCGATGAGTGCCTGATAGATGATGCTCGCCATTAACCCCTTTCAGGAAACGATCATGCTCGAACTCAGATCCTTTAGCTCTTTGGGTGGCGCCCATCACGGCTGGTTGGATGCCCATCATCACTTTTCGTTCGCTGAGTACTATGACCCCAAGCGCATGAACTGGGGCAACCTGCGGGTGTGGAACGATGACGTGATCGCCCCTGGCACCGGGTTTCCACAACACCCGCATCGGGACATGGAAATCATTACCTATGTTCGTGAAGGCGCGATTACTCACCAGGACAACCTTGGCAACAAGGGCCGCACCGAAGCAGGTGATGTTCAGGTGATGAGCGCCGGCACCGGGATCGCACACAGCGAATACAACCTGGAGGCGACACCGACCAAGATTTTCCAGATCTGGATTATCCCGAACGAGTCCGGTCTTGCACCGTCCTGGGGCGCCAAGCCGTTCCCGAAAGGTGAGCGTGAAGGCTTCGTGACTCTGGCCAGCGGCAAATCCGGTGACGATCAAAGTTTGCGAATCCGTGCCGATGCGCGGCTGGTGGCGGCCAACCTGAAGGCCGGTGAATCGGCTGAATATCGCCTGGACAGCGGTCGTCGCGCTTACCTGGTGCCAGCCACCGGTGTCATTGAAGTCAACGGCTTGCGTGCACAAGCTCGAGACGGTGTTGCCGTGGCCGATGAGCAGGTGTTGCGAGTGACAGCGATCGAGGACAGTGAAATCGTCCTGGTCGACCTGGCTTGATCGAGTAAAAAACGCCGGATAAAAAAGGGGCGACCCTATGGTCGCCCCTTTTTTTGGATTTTTGGTGACTGTACCGACGCCATCGCAGGCAAGCCCGACTCCCACAGTGTCGGGGGTCAAACACAAAATCTGTGTTCACCACTGAACCTGTAGGAGCCGGGCTTGCCCTCGATAGGGTCTTCAATCACTTCGCAGCGGCGCCATCCACCAGTGTTTGTGCTTCTGCCACCAATTGCTTGAGGTGGTCATCACTCACAAAGCTTTCGGCGTAGATCTTGTAGATGTCTTCCGTGCCCGATGGGCGCGCCGCGAACCAGCCGTTTTCAGTCATGACCTTCAGGCCGCCGATGGCCTGATCATTACCCGGCGCATGGCTGAGGATGCTTTGGATGGCTTCGCCCGCCAGCTCGGTCGAGGTGACCTGATCCGGCGACAGCTTGCTCAGCAAGGCTTTCTGCTCAGGGTTGGCCTTGGCATCCACGCGTACCGAGAACGGCTCGCCGAGTTCGTCGGTCAATGCACGATAGGCCTGACTCGGGTCGCGGCCGGTGCGAGCAGTCATTTCTGCTGCCAGCAGTGCCGGGATCAAGCCATCCTTGTCGGTGCACCAGACACCGCCATCCTTGCGCAGGAACGAGGCGCCAGCACTTTCTTCGCCGCCGAAACCCAGCGAACCGTCGAACAGACCGTCAGCAAACCATTTGAAGCCGACGGGCACTTCGTACAATCGACGCCCCAGGCGCTTGGCAACGCGATCAATCAAGCCGCTGCTGACCACGGTCTTGCCCACGGCTGCATCGGCGCGCCACTGCGGGCGGTTCTGAAACAGGTAGTCGATCGATACCGCCAGGTAATTGTTCGGTGCAAGCAAACCACCGGACGGCGTAACGATGCCATGACGGTCATGATCCGGGTCGCAGGCAAACGCGACATCAAAGCGCTCTTTGAGGCCGATCAGGCCTTGCATCGCGTGGCTGGACGATGGGTCCATGCGGATCTGGCCGTCCCAATCGACGGTCATGAACCGGAACGTCGGATCAACCTGTTTGTTGACCACGTCGAGGTCCAGACGGTAGTGCTCGGCAATAGCCGACCAGTAGCGCACCCCTGCTCCGCCCAACGGATCAACGCCCAGACGCAGCTTGGCATCACGGATGGCGTCGAAGTCGATCACGTTGATCAGATCGGCAACGTAGGTATTGAGGTAATCGTGACGGTGAGTCGTGCTGGCTTTCAGGGCCTGCTCATAGCTGATGCGCTTGACGCCAGCGAGCCTGGCGGCCAGCAGTTCGTTGGCCTTGGCCTCGATCCACTTGGTGATATGGGTATCGGCCGGACCACCGTTGGTGGGGTTGTACTTGTAGCCACCGCTTTGCGGCGGGTTGTGGGACGGCGTGATGACGATACCGTCCGCCAGCCCCGACGTGCGACCACGGTTGTAGCAGAGAATGGCATGGGAAATGGCCGGGGTCGGCGTGTATTCATCGCCTTCGGCGATCATCACGGTGACGCCGTTCGCCGCCAACACTTCCAGGGCGCTGGCACCCGCCGGCGTGGACAGTGCGTGGGTGTCGATCCCGACGAACAACGGGCCGTCGATGCCCTGGGCTTCGCGATACAGGCAGATCGCCTGGCTGATAGCCAGAACGTGCCACTCGTTGAAACTCAGGTCGAACGAGCTGCCTCGGTGCCCGGACGTGCCAAATGCTACACGCTGGGTTGAGATGGCGGCGTCAGGCTGGCCGGTGTAATAGGCCGTTACCAGTCGCGGGATATCGACCAACAATTCTGCCGGTGCCGGTTTGCCCGCAAAAGGACTGAGTGTCATGCAAAACCTCTGAAATAGAGTGGTTCAGGAATTGGATCGCAGTTTACTGGCAGTTTGACCGCAACGCGATGTTATCGATCCAGGAAGATCGAGGATGTTTTATAACCTCGTTCAATCGACCGCCTCCAGACGCAAGGCATCCCCCAGCAAGCCCAGTGCAACGCCAAGATCATGCTCACCGCCAAAGGTATGGCTCAATCGTAAATGTTGCGCATGCAGCCCGCGCAAACTGAACAATTCCCCCGGCGCCACCACCACTTGTTGCTTGAGCAGGCGGTGGAACACGCCGCGCACATCGACCCGACGCAACGAACGAACCCAGACCGTCGCTCCGCCCTTGGGGTCGACATAGTGCAACGCATCCGCCAGGCGCTCCTCAAGCAACTGGGTCATTTGCACTTTGCGCTCCTTGAGCAGTCGTCGCAGCACCAACAAGTGCTGGTCGATCCGCCCATTGTTGTACAGGCGCGCGATGGCTTTCTGGCGGATCGGCGACAAGCGGAACGAGCGCAGCAGAAAGTGCCGCTGCAGTTCACTGCGCAGTTGCCGCGAAAGCAGATAACCATAAGGCGCTTCTGGCCCGATGACTTTCTCGAACGTGGAAAATACGATCAATCTGTCCGGGTCCAGTAAATCGCGAAACCGTGGACGGCCGGGTTCATATTCAAGTTCGCCGTAACAGTCATTCTCCAACACCCAACTACCGTGCCGCTCCAGCAACTGTGCGGTTTTCTGTCTGTTGCTGTCGCAGGCCACACTGCCACGCGGCATGTTCAGGCCGGACGACAGCATCACAAGTCTCACCGGCTCGGACTCCAGCAACAACTGCAGATGGTCGTGATCAAGCCCACCATCGGCTTGCAATGCCACCTCGACAACGTTTACATCGCAGGCGTCAAACAAGCGCAAGATCGACCAGTCGCAGGGCGACTCCACCACGACCGTTGCGTCCTTGAGACAAAGCACCGCGATCAATATTTCCAGTACGCCCCGCAGATCGGCGCCGATGTAGACATCGTCGGCGTGCCAACAACGCGCTGGCGAGGAGGTATAGCGTGCCGCCAGCGCCGCGCGCAGTTCCCGTTCGCCGCAAGGTTGAACACTCGATTGCGGCTGGCGCGGATACTGGCGCAACAGCTCTCGCTCCAGCAGCAACAGTGGGCTGTCCAACGGCTGCAACAGCGCAGGTTCATCGGTACTCAACACCAGCATTCCCGGGCGCCTGGCATTGACATAAACCGTCTCCAGCAGGTCATTGCCGCTGCACGGCGGCCGGATGAAGGACACGGGCAATGCGTAGTAACCGGATTTGGCGACCGAATAGACTCGCCCCTCCTTTTCCAGCAGCGAGTAAGCGTACTGAATGGTGGAAATCGATACGCTCAGGCGTTCCGCCAACTGTCGTAACGAAGGAAGCCGCACGCGCGTATCGCTGGCCGGCTCGCTGATGAGGTGGGTCAGGTAGCGGTACACCGCCTGATAAGCGAAATCGGTTTCTCGGGGTCCTTTCATGAGCAATGACCGAACACGCTGAACACGGCCCAAAGCCGCTGAGCGGACGTTACCAAGCCGGGCACCTTCAACGTCCCGCTGACCGTTCGCTCGTCACAACGTCAATCTCCCTTGTATCTGCGCTCTGCCCCACGTCCGCAGGTTCGCCGCTGACCACCGGCCCCATGCGATAAAGCGTACCGATCAGGCTGACGGGTAACCCGCTGACGTCGACCATCCATTGCAAAACCTGCTCGGGTGCAGGCATGCCCTGCATGGCCCGATGCAGGTCCGGCAATGCCACGAGCATGCCGGGATGACACTGGCGCAGAAAGTATTCAAGCGATGCGCCATGCTCGACAAAAGGAGCGAACAGCAAACACACCAACTGAGCTTCATTCAGACCCAAAGTCCTTTGAGCCTCTATCGCCGCCAATTCCCGCTGATCGGACAGGATTGCCGGGGCACAAAACGCCTGTAATGCCTGTTCACACGCATGCTCAGGAAGGTGCTTGCGGCGCATCATCACCAATACCCGCTGCACATAGTCGGCAACACCGGCCTCATACGCGCGACCCTGCACGAAGCAGGCTTGCAGCCCCCGCAGGTGTGCGGCAATCGAAAGGCTGACGAATTCGTAATCGCTCAATTGAGTCGTCAGCCCGTCAGGTTGAAACTTCAGGAACTCGGTGAGCAGCGGCCAGCGCTCTTCCAGGTTGCTGACCAACATGTCGTGAATATCGATGTAGGTCGCACGGCGACACGCCTCAAAACCTTCTGCGGGGCGCCACGCGGCTTGTTCGTGATCTGGATAAAACTCGCGATAGCAATCGCTGCCCAGTTCATCGAGTCGAGCAAAGAGCTGCTCATAGCTGGTTTCCGGTTGATCTGGGGCCTTGAAACCGGCCTTCGCCGCAGCACGGTTCAACCCCTCCAGTAACTGCTTTTGCTGACGAGGCGAATCGCTGCTGACCAAGGCATCGACACCGCGATCCCAGCGGGCTATCTGCCCGTAGAACTCGCCGGTTGCCAGGTAGGCGTCATCCCAAAGGTCGAGGGGGCCGTTCCAGGTTCGACGGTGACCCACCATCAAAAGATTGAGGCGATTTGACTCCCGTCCGGCTTCGGAGATTGCCACCGCATGATTGAACGGCAGGACCTCGCGGTTATCGACCATCAACACTTCAACGCGAGGATCATCGTAAAGAAACAATGCGCTACAACTGCGATGGATGTTTTCAAGGGCCGCCGACACCACCCCGTTCGATCGCGAGGTCGCCACCCGCAGCTGGAATGTCGCCGGCGCCCGGCCGGCAATACTCAATTGTGCGGCGCGCAGCAGAGCAAGGGTGTAGCAATTGTCTCGGGTGCCGGACTGGATCGTCAGCACCTTGTATTCGCCGATACGTTCCATGCCACCGGCTGCGACCACGATGCGCTGAATCATCAGTTGCAAAGCCGTACGTTCAGCCCGTGAGAAAAAACTCAGCAATCGTTGCAGTACTTGCTGATAAACATAGTTCATTGCCTGATCATGGGTATTGGTCATCTTCGTTTACCTGTTACTCATAGAGTCGATGTCACACAAACAACGTCATGCATGATGCAATCGGTCACCTGTCATGATTAGAGTGCTGGAGTTGATATGAAATATTAACACTTGGTTTTTAGTCATTATTTGAAATGATTAGGCGCAACCAATGATGCGCCGTGCCGCCGAGAGCCTTCAGCCCATGCAGGGCGGGCCTCTGGCGAGGGCACGAGACATCCTAGGAAATATCCGACAACTTCCCACAGACAGGTAGTACGACAAATAAAGAAAGAAGTTACCCTGCTCACTTCCTCAACTTTTCGAAAACACACTAATTGTTGAGCGTGTATTACGGAGCCCCTATAAACAGCCATAGCTCATTCCTTGAGATGAAAGTAATCATTCAATTATCAAGGCTTATATGATGATTAGAAGATACAGATTGAGGGCAAAAACCAGTTCAGTTGCTGAACGGCCCCGTCATGGATTGACAGGACGCCTCGTGCTTTCGACAAGGGAATGAAAAAGTCCGTGCAAGCACGGACTTTTTAACGGGGAGTTACACAGGCTCGACCTGGAGGGCCACCCGCTCGCGGCACGGGCATTCGTCCATGTAGCGATGTGCTTCGACAAACTCGGAAAACGGAAAGACCCGAGTCTTGAGCGGCAGCAGCACGCGGTCCGCGGTCAACTGGTTGATGTCACGCAAGGCACGTTGCAGCGCGACCTGGTCCTGGATGATGCCCAGTTCCGGCTTGCCGGTGAAATTGCCGATACAGTGCACAAAGAACTGAATGTTCTTCTGGAACGCTGCACAGGCCGGGAACGGCGTCTGGTTGCCCCCTTGCAGGCCATACAACACCAGGCTTCCACGCGGTGCGAGCACATCACCGAGCAGCGACATCTGCGGACCGCCCAAACCATCGAACACCACATCCACACCGCGGTTGTCCGTGATTTTGTTGATCCGCATGAGCAGATCTTCTTCTTCGGTGACGATCACTTTCTCGGCACCGAGCGACAACAGGTACTCACGTTCATCCGCCGTTTTGGTGGCAGCAATCACGCGTACACCCAAGGCCTTGCCAAGCTGGACGAACGAAGGTCCGGCACAATGGCTGGCGTCGGTCACCAGGACGAATTGCCCGGGCTTGACGCGTGACAGATCGACGTAAGCAAAGTAAGCAATCAGCAACGGCGTGTAATGCACGGCCGCTTCGATCGGGTTCAGCACATCGGGATAGCGGGTCAGCGCCGAGCGAGGCAGAACAATTTGCTCGCCGTACACCGGATAATCGTTCGGGCTTTGCGACGGGAAGCTGGCGACCTTGTCACCCACTGCCAGGTCATCCACGCCCTCGCCGAGCGCCGTAACGACGCCGGACATTTCCTGGCCCAGGCCCGAAGGCAGACGAGCGTGGGACGAGGCCAGATTCTGGCGCCAAAGCGTGTCATACCAGCTGATGCCAATCGCCTCGACGCGCACCTGCACTTCGCCCGGAGCAGGAAGCACTGCCGCATGCTCTTCGCATTTGAGCACCTCGGCTGGACCAAACTTGTGAAAACGGATCGTGCGGGACATCGCAAACCTCGTCAAAGTAACCTCTAATGCCATGAACTCTATCCGGGCTTTCTACCCAAGACTATCAGTGGCTATTAATAGTCGACATGCCTGTCATTGATTCCGCAGCACCGGCGACATTGTCAAATGTCGTGAAAATCGAAGCGGCCTTTCGGGAAAAACTGAATTACACGGTGCAGAGTAGCAGCCTTTCCCCGTAAGATTCATGCCGGCCATTGTTCTCATATGGCCGCTCTCGTCAAGCTTGATGACTCTGCCAGGACTCCAGATGAATCGTAATGACCTGCGTCGTGTCGACCTGAACCTGTTGATCGTTTTCGAAACATTGATGCACGAACGCAGCGTAACCCGCGCTGCAGAGAAACTGTTTCTCGGCCAGCCGGCCATCAGTGCGGCGCTCTCGCGCCTGCGTGGGCTGTTCGATGATCCGTTGTTCGTGCGCACCGGTCGCAGCATGGAGCCGTCCGCCCGGGCGGTAGAAATTTTCGCCCTGCTCTCCCCTGCACTGGATTCGATTTCCACCGCGGTCAGTCGTGCGGCGGAATTCGACCCGGCCACCAGCACCGCGGTGTTTCGCATCGGCCTTTCGGACGATGTCGAGTTCGCCCTGCTGCCGATGCTGCTCAAGCGCCTGCGGGCCGAAGCACCGGGCATCGTCCTGGTGGTGCGCCGGGCCAATTACATTCTGATGCCAAGCCTGCTGGCCTCGGGCGAGATCTCCATTGGCGTCAGCTACACCGCCGACCTGCCGGCCAACGCCAAGCGCAAAGTACTACGTCGCAGCATGCCGAAGCTGTTGCGGGCCGACACAGTGCCGGGGCCGTTGAGCCTGGATGATTTCTGTGCACGACCGCATGCGCTGGTGTCGTTCGCTGGCGACCTGAGCGGCTTTATAGATGAAGAACTGGAAAAGCTCGGGCGCAAACGGCATGTCGTACTGGCGGTGCCGCAGTTCAACGGCCTGAGCACGCTGCTGAGCGGGACGGATATCGTCGCGACAGTGCCCGACTACACGGCCGACGCGCTGACGGCTGCCGGTGGTGTTCGGGCTGAAGATCCGCCGCTGCCGGTGCGCAGTTTTGAATTGCACATGGCCTGGCGCGGGTCGCAGGACAATGATCCGGGCGAGCGCTGGTTGCGTTCACGGATTCAGATGTTCTTCGGGGATCCGGACAGCCTGACGTGACATACGTATGAATGTCGCCGACGCTATCGCAGGCAAGCCTTGCTCCTACAGGGCCATTGCACGATATGTAGGAGCCAGGCTTGCCCGCGATAGCCTCACCTCGGTTTCAAGACTGATTGATGCTTTTCCAGCAACACAGAATTTCCATCAAGCCCGTTGATAGCTCACCAACGCAAGGTGCAAGCTAGAGAGCTCGCCCGAGCCTCATATCATTCCGAATGATAGTTACCTTCGCTTCATTCGATTCGTGAGATACACCCTCGCCGCTCATCATCCGCCCATCTCAATACATTGGCGGATGCATCCATGGAACAGTCACTCAAACATTTGCGCTTCCCGTTGGCCCTGCTGGCCGTGGTGGTGATGAGCGCTTGCGGCAAGGCTCCGGAGTCTGCCGCCACCATGCCCGCGGCCAAAGTCAGTGTCGCCAAGGTGCTGGAACAACCGATCAACGAGTGGGACGAATTTACCGGGCGCCTGGAAGCCCCGGAAACGGTAGAAATTCGCCCACGAGTCTCCGGGCAGATTGATGAAGTGGCGTTCACTGAAGGCGCACTGGTCAAGAAAGGCGACTTGCTGTTCCAGATCGACCCGCGTCCGTTCCAGGCTGAGGTCCGCCGCCTCGAAGCCCTGGTCGCCCAATCCCGCGCCAATGCGACTCGCAGTGAAAACGAAGCCCAGCGCGGTGAACGCCTGCGCACCAGCAACGCGATCTCTGCCGAACTGGCCGATTCGCGTACCAGTGCCGCTCAAGAAGCCCGCGCCGCCGTCGGTGCCCTTCAGGCGCAACTGGACCTGGCCAAACTGAACCTGAGTTTCACCCGTGTCACCGCCCCGATCAGTGGTCGTGTCAGCCGTGCCGAAATCACCGCCGGCAACCTGGTGACCGCCGATACCACACCGCTGACCAGCGTCGTGTCCACCGATAAGGTCTACGCCTACTTCGACGCAGACGAGCGCGTATTCCTCAAGTACACCCAGCTTGCCCGCCAAGGTAAACGCGGCGCCACCACCCCGGTTTACATGGGTCTGTCCAACGAAGACGGCAACCCGCATCAGGGTGTGATGAACTTCATCGACAACCAGGTCAATCCGAAAACCGGCACCATCCGCGGTCGCGCTGTATTCGACAACACCGACGGCAGCTACACCCCGGGCCTTTATGCGCGCCTGAAACTGGTGGGCAGCGGCACGTATTCCGCCGTGCTGATCAATGACGAAGCAGTGGGTACCGACTTGGGTAAAAAGTTTGTGCTGGTGATGGATGCCGACAACAAAACGGCCTACCGCGCCGTCGAACTGGGTCCGAAGATCGAAGGTTTGCGCATCGTGCGTAGCGGTCTGAACAAGGACGACACGGTCATCGTCAAGGGCCTGCAACGGGTTCGCCCTGGCTCGCCGGTCACCCCTGAAGTGATCCCGATGGCCAGCGAACAAACCATCGCCGCCCTGGCTCAACAACGACAAGCGCTGGAAGCCAGCAACCTGCCCCAAGTCGCACCTGCCAAGGTCGCGCCGGGTTCGGTTGTGAAACTGGCTGCTGCGACCCCACGCGGTTAAGGGACAAAAACTCCGATGAATTTTTCTCAATTCTTCATTTCACGGCCGATCTTCGCAGCGGTGCTGTCGCTGCTGATCCTGATCGCCGGCGCCATCTCGCTGTTCCAGTTGCCGATCAGCGAATACCCGGAAGTCGTGCCGCCCACCGTTGTGGTCCGTGCCAACTTCCCGGGCGCCAACCCTAAAGTCATTGGTGAAACCGTGGCCGCCCCGTTGGAGCAAGCCATTACCGGCGTCGAGAACATGCTGTACATGTCCTCGCAGTCCACCGCCGACGGCAAAATCACCCTCACCATCACCTTCGCGCTGGGCACTGACCTGGACAACGCGCAAGTGCAGGTGCAGAACCGCGTAACCCGCACCGAGCCCAAACTTCCAGAAGAAGTGACGCGCATCGGTATCACCGTCGACAAGGCTTCGCCCGACCTGACGATGGTTGTGCACTTGACCTCGCCGGACAAACGCTACGACATGCTCTACCTCTCCAACTACGCCCTGCTCAACATCAAGGATGAGCTGGCGCGCCTGGGGGGTGTCGGTGACGTGCAATTGTTCGGTATGGGCGATTACTCGCTGCGGGTCTGGCTCGATCCGAACAAGACCGCCTCGCGCAACCTGACAGCAACCGACGTGGTGAGCGCGATTCGCGAACAGAACCGTCAAGTGGCTGCCGGTGCACTGGGCGCGCCGCCTGCGCCGAATGCCACCGCCTTCCAGCTGTCGGTCAACACTCAAGGTCGCCTGGTTTCTGAGGAAGAGTTCGAGAACATCATCATTCGCTCCGGCGATAACGGTGAAATCACTCGCCTCAAAGACATTGCTCGCGTCGAACTGGGTTCCAGTCAATACGCCCTGCGTTCCTTGCTGAATAACCAACCGGCCGTGGCGATCCCGATCTTCCAGCGTCCAGGCTCCAACGCCATCGAAATTTCCAATGAAGTTCGGGCAAAAATGGCCGAGCTGAAGAAGAACTTCCCTGAAGGCATGGATTTCAGCATCGTCTATGACCCGACGATCTTCGTGCGCGGTTCCATCGAAGCGGTGGTTCATACCCTCTTCGAAGCGCTGATCCTCGTGGTACTGGTGGTGATCCTGTTCCTGCAAACCTGGCGCGCCTCGATCATCCCGTTGGTAGCGGTGCCGGTTTCGCTGATTGGTACGTTTGCCGTCATGCACCTGTTCGGCTTCTCGTTGAACGCCCTGTCGCTGTTCGGCCTGGTACTGGCCATCGGTATCGTGGTGGACGATGCGATCGTGGTGGTGGAGAACGTCGAGCGAAATATCGAACTGGGACTGACGCCGGTCGAAGCAACCAAGCGTGCCATGCGTGAAGTGACCGGTCCGATCATTGCCACGGCGCTGGTGCTGTGTGCAGTGTTTATCCCGGCCGCGTTCATTTCGGGCCTCACTGGCCAGTTCTACAAGCAATTCGCCTTGACCATTGCGATCTCGACCGTGATCTCGGCGTTCAACTCGCTGACCCTGTCGCCAGCACTGGCTGCCGTCTTGCTGAAAAGTCATGACGCGCCGAAAGATCGTTTCTCCAAGGTGCTGGACAAGATCTTCGGTGGCTGGTTGTTCCGTCCGTTCAACCGCTTCTTTGACAAGGCCAGCCATGGTTATGTCGGCACCGTGGGCCGGGTTATCCGCAGCAGCGGCATCGCCCTGCTGTTGTACGCGGGCCTGATGGTGTTGACCTTCTTCGGTTTCGCCAACACCCCGACCGGTTTCGTACCCGGCCAGGACAAGCAATACCTGGTGGCCTTCGCTCAACTGCCGGATGCCTCGAGCCTGGACCGTACCGAAGACGTGATCAAGCGCATGTCCGACCTGGCCCTGAAACAGCCTGGCGTGGAAAGTGCGGTGGCCTTCCCGGGCCTGTCGATCAACGGTTTCACCAACAGTCCTAACGCCGGCATCGTGTTCGTGACCCTGAAACCTTTCGACGAGCGCAAAGACCCGAGCATGTCCGCGGGTGCAATCGCCGGAGCCTTGAACGGTCAGTTCGCCGGGATTCAAGAAGCCTACATGGCGATCTTCCCGCCGCCACCAGTACAAGGCCTGGGCACCATTGGTGGTTTCCGCCTGCAAATCGAAGACCGGGGCAACCTGGGCTACGAAGAGCTGTACAAAGAAACCATGAACATCATCAACAAAAGCCACAACGTGCCGGAACTGGCCGGCCTGTTCACCAGCTACACCGTGAACGTGCCCCAGGTCGATGCTGCCATCGACCGCGAAAAAGCCAAGACCCACGGCGTCGCCGTCAGCGACATCTTCGACACCCTGCAGATCTACCTGGGTTCGCTGTATGCCAACGACTTCAACCGTTTCGGTCGTACCTATCAGGTCAACGTTCAGGCTGAGCAACAGTTCCGCCTCGAATCCGACCAGATCGGCCAGCTGAAAGTGCGTAACAACAAAGGCGAGATGATCCCGCTGGCGACCTTCATCAAGGTCAGCGACACCTCCGGCCCAGACCGCGTGATGCACTACAACGGCTTCATCACCGCTGAAATCAACGGTGCGGCAGCCCCCGGCTACAGCTCCGGCCAGGCGGAAAAAGCCATCGAGAAACTGCTCAAGGAAGAACTTCCAAACGGCATGACCTACGAATGGACCGACCTGACCTACCAGCAGATTCTGTCCGGCAACACTGCGCTGTTCGTGTTCCCGCTCTGCGTATTGCTGGCGTTCCTGGTACTCGCGGCGCAG
The DNA here is from genome assembly GCF_003148705.1 of Pseudomonas sp. OV226. NCBI lineage: Bacteria > Pseudomonadati > Pseudomonadota > Gammaproteobacteria > Pseudomonadales > Pseudomonadaceae > Pseudomonas > Pseudomonas sp. OV226. The sequence continues at coordinate 60,971 of NZ_QGGS01000015.1, forward strand.
TACGAAAGCTGGAGCCTGCCACTGGCGGTGATCCTGATCGTACCAATGACGTTGCTGTCGGCCATTACCGGTGTGATCGCGTCGGGCGGCGACAACAACATCTTCACCCAGATCGGCTTGATCGTACTGGTGGGGCTGGCCTGTAAGAACGCGATTCTGATCGTCGAGTTTGCCAAGGACAAACAGCTGGAAGGCCTCAACCCGCTCGCGGCGGTGCTGGAAGCTTGCCGTCTGCGTCTGCGTCCGATCCTGATGACCTCCTTCGCGTTCATCATGGGTGTTGTGCCGCTGGTGTTCTCCAGCGGTGCCGGTGCCGAAATGCGTCACGCCATGGGTGTGGCGGTGTTCTCCGGGATGCTCGGGGTGACCTTCTTCGGTCTGTTGCTGACGCCTGTGTTCTACGTATTGATTCGCAACTTTGTGGAACGCGGTGAAGCGCGCAAAGCGGCCAAGGCCCTGAAACTGGAGTCGCATCAATGAGTTTGAAAGCTTTCCTGCCGAGCCTGCTGGCACTGGCCCTGAGTGCCTGTGCCGTCGGCCCGGACTATAAGACCCCAGCCACGGAGCCGGCCAACATCACCGCCGCCACCGATGGCGCGGCCGGTCAGAAAAACTTCGACCGCTCGCACTTCGAAGGCATTTGGTGGCAGCAGTTCGAGGACCCGACCCTGAACCAGTTGGTCACTCAATCACTGCAAGGCAACCGGGATTTGCGCGTGGCGTTCGCACGCTGGAAAGCGGCTCGGGCGATTCGCGATGATGTCAGCAACAACGCGATGCCGACCATCACCAGCCGAGTCAGCAGTGACCTGGGCAAGGGGCAAATCCCGGGCGAAACTACTGACCGGGTTAACAGTGAGCGCTACGACCTTGGTCTGGACATGGCGTGGGAGATCGACCTGTTTGGCCGGATCCAGCGCAACCTGGAATCCGCCAACGCGGAACAACAGGCTTTCGAAGCCGATTTGTACCAACTGCAAGTCACCATGATTGCCGAACTGGTGGATTCCTACGGTCGACTGCGCGGTGCGCAATTGCGTGAAAAGATCGCCTTGGCCAACCTGGAAAACCAGCAAGAGTCGCGCAAAATCACCATCAGCCTGCGTGATGCCGGCGTCGGCGATCAGCTCGACGTGGAGCGTGCCGACGCACGTTTGGCGTCCGTCGAAGCCAGCGTGCCGCAACTGCAGGCCGAACAGGTTCGCCAGAAAAACCGCATCGCCACCCTGCTGGGTGAGCGTCCGGAAAAGCTGACAGTCGACCTGAGCCCGAAAGATTTGCCGGCCATTGCCAAAGCGCTGCCGATTGGTGATCCGGGTGAACTGCTGCAACGTCGCCCGGACATCCTGAGCGCCGAGCGCAAACTGGCGTCTGCCACCGCCCGCATCGGCGTGGCCAAGGCTGATTTGTTCCCCCGGGTCAGCCTCAGCGGTTTCCTCGGCTTTACCGCCGGGCGCGGGTCGCAAATCGGTTCCTCGGCGGCCAACGCCTGGGCGCTGGGCCCAAGCATCACCTGGGCCGCGTTTGACCTGGGCAGTGTGAAGGCCCGTTTGCGCGGTGCCGATGCGGATGCCGAAGGCGCGCTGGCGACTTACGAGCAGCAAGTGCTGTTGGCGCTGGAAGAGTCGGAAAATGCGTTCAGCGATTACGGCAAACTTCAGCAGCGATTGATCTCACTGATTCGTCAAAGCGAATCGAGCCGTGCCGCCGCTGACCTGGCCGAAATTCGCTACCGCGAAGGCGGTACCGACTTCCTCGTCCTGCTGGATGCCCAACGCGAGCGACTGGCGGCCGAAGACTCCCAGGCCCTGGCCGAAACCGATCTGTATCGCGGCATTGTCGCGATTTACAAAGCCCTTGGCGGTGGCTGGCAACCCGAGACGGTCGCCAGCAAGTAAGCTTTTGAAGAGCTCCTTTGGTTGGTCACAATCAACCATTTTTTTAGCCCTGCGCCTCATTCGGTCGCAGGGCTTTTTTTTGCTTCAAGGATTACTGATGATCCCGGGCTTCGCGGTTTTCCAGAACGCTCACCGTGGCCGTCGTCCCCGCGCGCAGGAGGTTTTTACCGGGATAGTCGGCGTCAATCTCAATTCGCACTGGCACCCGTTGCGCCAGTTTGACCCAGGTGTAACTGGGGTTAATGTTGGCCAGCAAGCGCCCGCCGGGCAGGTTTTCCCGGTCGGCGATGGCGAAAGCAATGCTTTGCACCGTGCCGCCAAAGGCTTCGCCGCTCATCAACTCGATGTTGACCCGGTCGCCCAGCCCGATCCGTGGCAATTTGGTCTCCTCAAAATAACCGCTGACATAAAACGAATTGCTGTCCACCAGAGCCAACAGTGGGCCGCCAGCAGACGCATAGTCGCCCTGACGGGTCAGCAGGTTGGTGACATAGCCCGTGACGGGCGATTCGACCCGGGTGCGTTGCAAGTCCAGTTCAGACTGAGTCGACGCCGCGATCGCCAGCTGCACGTTGGCCTGGGCCAAAATCAGATTGGCCTGGTTACGCAGTAGATCGGCCTCGGCCACGGATACGTCGGTGTTGGCTTTTTCCCACTCCTCCCCTGAGATCGCCGAGCGGTCCTTTAGCGTACGGCGCCGACGCTCCTCACTCTGCCGCTGCCTGAGCAGCGACTCGCTGGCGGAAATCGTCGCCTGTGATTGCCCCAGCGAAGCCTTCGCTACTTCCACAGACCGTTTGGCATGCTCCACCGCGAGGGTGTAGCGAGCCGGGTCGATTTCCAGCAGCAACTGGCCTTTTTCAACATGCTGGTTGTCTTGAACGGCCAACTTGACGATGCGCCCTGACACGTCGGCAGACAAGGTCACCACATCAGCACGAACCCGTGCATCCCGGGTCCAGGGGGATCGGGTGTAATGCTGCCAGGCAAACCAGCCAAGTAGAAAGGCCAACAGTACAACAGCCAGTGTTGCGAATCGGGCAAGGTTTTTCTTCAAGGCATCAGGCTCCCATCAGCAAAATCAACGTTGCGCATACGCAGACATACAGCGCGCCCTCGAACAACGCTTCATGCCAGACGAAACGCAGCACGCCGAGGCGACGCAAGCCCCAATCCAGCGCCAGAAATATCGGCAGCGCCAACAGCAGTGCCTGAGCGATAGGCGGCAAATACACGCCACCCAGTTCAAAATCAATGGGCAAGGGCTGGCGCTCCTACTGTGTCCACAGGTTGGAAGTACTCGCGATATCGCTGGATGAACGACTCGACGATCAGCAGTGCCACGCGCATTCGGAACACCGACCACAGCTGTTCGTGAACCACCAGATGCAGATCGTCCATCTCGTCGCCCAAGGTGTGCAAATCCCCCAGTAGCCGGTTGAGGTCTATCCCCGGCCGCCCGGCAACCCACCTTCCGCAATCGCGCACCGCAGTCAGCAACCGTTGCTGTTGCTCCGAACTCAACAACGTGTTGCCCTGCCCCTGCTGCCGGAGTTGGTTCAGTGCAACGCCCAAAGCCATGCACCCGAGACTGACCTGAAACAGTTCCCCGGAAGACTTGTCGCTGGTGGCCGGCAATAATCCCAACATCATGGTCAATCGATCGACCATACGGCTTTCGAAGGCAAATTGATGTTCGTCGGCGGCCGATGTTTTCATCAAGGCGTGGACCTGCTCGCAATTCTCCTTGAACAGCCGACGAATCCGTAAGTCAGGCCTGAACGGAAAAATCAACGCGAAGACGCTCAAGGCCAGGACGGTTGCGCTGATGTATGCGCCGGCAAACTCGAACCACTGGATCGCACTGTTCTGGCCTATCCCGACGTTTTGCGGTCCAAACAAAAGAAATGTCGTCAGCCCAAGACCGATGCCTGTCCCGGTGGTGGCAGGCGTGGCAAGCCCCACCGCGACGGCATACAACAACGGTACCAACAGCAATGCCAATAGCTGGAAATCACTGATCATGGGTATCAGCATGAATTGATAGAGCGCCGACACCACCAACGCCAGGCCCAGCCCCCTTGCATAGCTTTGCGCCGCCAGGAGCGGCCTGGGGAACGTTGCCATCAGGGAGCAAAGGATCCCCACCAGGATCATCGCGCCCCGCGTACCGTCCCAACCGGTCTCGATCCAGATCAGCCCGGCGACCAGCAACGCGGTAAATGCCCGGGTCGCGTTCATCGCTGCCAGGGTGTAATCCAGATGCAATGGGTTTTCCTGCCCGCGAAACACGCAACTGGCCTGGCGTTCCTCCTGAATGGCGTCGCTCAACTCCAGAATCTGCTCCAGTTGCTGCAGCATCCGCGCCTGCTCCCAGCGCAGCGCCCACGCCAATGAGCGCAGCGTCGCCGGCATGGCTTCAGTCAGTTGTTCAGCCTTGTAGGCCTGATCATCAAATCGCTGCTGCAATGCCGAAAAATGATGGCGATCATCGGGTGAAAGCGAGCGTCCCTTGAGGGCCAGCTCATCAAGAAATGCTAGTTCTTCGGCGCGCAAACGCTGTATTTCTTCGGGCAAATCACCTTTCCAGCGCTCAGCCAGCAGTTGACGCTGGTGACGCAGGGCCGTCAGCCGGGAGGTAAGCAACACTAATTGGTTTCCCAGCAGTTGCACCAGGCCATCGGCGCTACGCAGTCGGGGGGCGTCGAAATAAAGGTGCCGGCGCAATCCCTCCAGGGCGCTGATTTCGCCTAATAACTGCATTTGCCGGCGGTGGAAATCAGCTTCGGATTCTTCGGTTCGAATCGCCGCTGCGGCGTGTGTCGCCAGTAATTTGATCACTTGATCGATCTTGGTGAAATAACTCCGGGCTACGGCCTCCGGTCGCGCGGTCAACAGGCTGACGACGCAGACGCACGCCACCGCCAGCAGCGTCTCGGTAACACGGGTAATCGCCAGCAGAAAGGTGCCGTCTTGATCCGGTATGGCCAACAGCGCCACCACCACAGCCGTGTAACCACTGAGTACAAATGCCTGGGAGCTGGTGTAGCGCAACAAGGTGCCACCGGCGGTGCACAGCGCCAGCCACAGGGCCAGGGTAATGATGAAAGGCAGCGGCGCCTGGGGAAAGATCGCCATGATCAGGACGGCCACCGCAGCGCCCATTGTGGTGCCGATGACCTGGCCGAAACTGCGGGCCAGTGCCATGCCACCCAGAGGTTGGCTGACGATGACCACCGCCATGATCGACCACTTGGGTTGGTCGAGGTCGAACAGGAACGCCAGATACAGGGTCAACAACCCGGCCGCGATGGTTCTCAAGGCAAACAGCAGCACCGCTTGCCCGGGATTGAGCATTGCCTTGAAGTATTGGAGCAGCGGTTGCATGGGAATACTCGTCGAGTCATCTCTAGCAAGCGTAGTCACTGCTTCAGAGCCTCGACAGGTTTCAATGTCGACGTACCCTGTAGGCTAAATCGTCGACACCGGGCCAAGTCAGCGTTTGACTCACAGCCCGACCTGACCGAAGCTGACAGCTTTGCAAAAGCTTGCCAGCTCCTGGATTCCTGCATGCCCCAGCCCCGCCGCTATTTGCTTATCAGCCTCTGTGTGCTGTTTACCGTCTTTATTGCCTGGTTACTCCTGCGCAGCACCACACCTGAGGTCCCGGAGGCGATCAAGCGTGGTTACAGCGAAGCACTGACTCAGGCACGTACCGGTCAACCGGGAGCCGCACGGGTGCTATACCAACAACTGGCACGCCCTGACCTGTCCGCCAAGCGGCGTATCTGGCTGCATGCCGAATTGCCCAATTACCCAAGCCCGCAAGCCCTGAAACTGGCGGATGCGGACCTGCAAAATGCCAATGAAGACGTGCGGATCGCCGCGATCAAAAGCATCAGCGGCCTGGTGTCCGCGGGGCAACGCAGCCTGCTGATCGGCCCGTTGCTCGACGACAGCGAGCCAAGCGTGCGTTTTGCAGCCGTCAACGCCCTGCTGGGGCTCTCGCCGGATGAGCTGGGGTTGTATTTCGGACCGCTGGAGCAAGCCATCGACGCCTGGGAATTGGCCCTTCAAAGTCAGCCACCCAGCGCGCAGAACCAATACCAATTGGCGCGCTTGCACCTGCACAACGCCGAATTGAAAGAGGCACAAGAGGCGCTGGACCGCACGTTGCAGCTGGAACCCGGCAATTTGCCGGCGCTGGTGATGCAAATCGACGTGCTCGACCGGCAAGGCCAAAGCGATGCCGCGCGCCAGTTGTTGGCGAAACAGTTAAAGGCGCAACCCGACTCAGCGTATCTGCAACACGCCCTGGGGCTGTGGTTGCTGCACCACGGACAGAGTGAGTTCGCCCTCCTCGGCCTCTCCAAAGCCGTAGAGCTGGAGCCTGACAACAAGGAATATCGCTACGACCTGGCGACCACTTTGCACCTTGAGCAAGAGCTGGAGGCTGCGCAAAAACAGTTACAGGAAATCGTCCAGCGTCACCCGTCCGATCGCAAGGCGCGAGTGCTGCTGATCAACTACTGGAAGGAAAGCGGACAGTTGCAGAACGTGCAAATCCTGCTGGCACAACTGGAACAACTCAACCCGGATGATCCCGCGTTGCAGCAAGGGCTTTAACCCTCACGAAATTACGTTGAACCGTCATCACGGCCAGGGGTCAAGTGATCAGGCAGCCCGTTCAGGCACTTCAGCCTGGCGCCTCACTTCCCCTGTTTATGAGAGGGTTCTTTTTGTCTACATCTAACAAGTTTATCAGTGCCAAAGCCGCCACCGGCATCGAAGGCCTGGATGACATCCTGGCCGGTGGCTTGTCCCGCGGGCATGTTTTTTTGCTGGAGGGTGAGCCCGGCACCGGCAAAACCACCGTCGCTTTGCATTTTCTGTTGGCCGGCGCCCTGGCGGGCGAGCGCTCGTTGTACATCACGCTGTCGGAAACCGAGCGCGAACTGCGCCAAGGTGCGCGTTCCCACGGCTGGGAGCTGGATGAGAACATCCACATCTTCGAGCTGACCCCACCGGAAAGCCTGCTCAATGCCGAGCAGCAGCAAAGCCTGTTGTACTCCTCGGACCTTGAGCTGGGCGAAGCCACCAAGCAGATTTTCGAAGTGGTTGAACGGATCAAACCGACCCGCGTGGTGCTCGACAGCCTGTCTGAAATCCGCCTGCTGGCTCAAAGCTCGTTGCGTTACCGCCGACAGATTCTGGCGATCAAGCACTACTTTGTGCGGTACGACGCCACGGTGTTGTTGCTGGATGACTTGACCACCGAGTCCCTCGATAAAACCGTACACAGCGTCGCCCACGGCGTGATTCGCCTGGAAGAGCTGACACCCAACTACGGCGCCGAACGCCGTCGCATCCGCGTGGTGAAGTATCGAGGTCAAAAATACCGTGGCGGTTTTCATGACTTCACCATCATGGGCGATGGCGTGCATGTCTTCCCGCGCCTCGTGGCCGCCGAGCACCGCGGGCGTTACACCCGGCAACAGTTGACCAGCGGCATCAAGGAAATGGACGCCCTGCTCGGTGGCGGAATAGAAACCGGCTCCAGCACGCTGATCCTTGGCCCGGCCGGTACCGGCAAATCGCTGATTTCGATGATCTTCGCCGCCGCCGCCGTGGCGCGCGGTGAAAAAGCCGCGTTGTTCATATTCGATGAAGAAATGGGGCTGTTGTTCGAGCGCATGAAAAACATGGGTATTGATTTGCAGGCCCTGCAAGACACCGGCAATTTACTGATCGAACAAGTGGATGCAGCCGAGTTGTCTCCCGGAGAGTTCTCCCACCGGGTTCGCTGCTGCGTCGACGAAGGCCATATCAAAACCGTGGTCATCGACAGCATCAACGGCTATCAGGCTGCGATGCCCGGGGAAAATGCGCTGGTGCTGCACATGCACGAGTTGCTGCTGTACCTCAATCGCCAGGGTGCGGCGACGTTCATGACGGTGGCCCAACACGGGCTGGTCGGCGACATGCAGGCGCCGGTCGACATCACTTACCTGGCGGACACGGTGATTCTGCTGCGCTATTTCGAAGCGCTGGGCAAGGTTCGCCGGGCGATCTCGATCATCAAGAAACGTACGGGTAGCCACGAGTCGACCATCCGCGAATACCGCATCAGCAGCCTTGGCATGACCATCGGTGAACCGCTGGACGCGTTTCAAGGCGTGTTGCGTGGCGTGCCCACTTATCTGGGCGCCAGCAACCCGTTGCTCAGGGAAGATCAAAAGTGACGGCCATCGAGGCGATGTCCGAGCGCGCGATCATCCTCGCGCCACTGGGACGCGACAGCCAGATAGCCCTGATGATGCTCAATGAAGCCGGATTTGAAGGGCTCGTCACCCGTAACTTGATCACACTGTGCGACGAACTTGAGCAAGGCGCCGGGCTGTTGCTGATTGCATCCGAAGCCTTGCTGGGCTCTGATCTTGACCCCCTTCTGGGCTTGATCGACCATCAACCCGCCTGGTCGGACCTGCCGATCGTACTGCTGACCCACCACGGCGGCCCGGAGCAAAACCCCGCCTCTCGGCTGGGCGCGCAGCTGGGCAACGTAACGTTTCTGGAGCGCCCCTTCCATCCCGTGACCCTGATCAGCCTGGTCGCCACCGCCTTGCGCGGGCGACGACGACAGTATGAAGCCAGGGACCGCTTGATTGACCTGAGCCAAAGCGAGCTGCGCCTGCAAACAACCCTGGAAACCCTTGAGCAACAGGTCGAGGAACGCACCGCACAGCTGCGCCACAACGAAGAAGCCCTCAGGCAATCACAGAAAATGGAAGCGGTCGGACAGCTTACCGGCGGCATCGCCCATGACTTCAATAACATGCTGACTGGCATCATCGGCAGTCTTGAATTGCTGCGTCGGCGCCTTGCGAGGGGGCGCACCGAGGACCTGGACGGGTTGATCGACCTTGGCGTGACATCCGCCAACCGCGCCGCCGGTTTGACCCATCGATTGCTGGCGTTCTCGCGGCGCCAATCACTGGACTCCAAGCCCGTTGAAATGAACACCCTCGTAGCGTCCATGGGCGAATTGCTGCAACGCAGCATCAACGAAAGTATTGAACTGGACATACAACTGAGCGAAGACCTGTGGGTGGCCGAGGCCGATCCCAATCAACTCGAAAGTGCCCTGCTCAACCTTGTGCTCAACGCCCGCGATGCCATGCCTGAAGGCGGCACGTTGATTGTAAACACCTCAAATCAGCAACTGGACTCGCGGTTCGTTGCAGCTCACGGCAATCTGCTACCGGGTGATTACGTGTTGTTGCGCGTCACCGACACCGGTTGCGGCATGCCCGAAAGCACCATCAGCCGGGCCTTTGACCCTTTCTTTACGACCAAGCCGATTGGCCAGGGCACCGGTTTGGGGTTGTCGATGATTTACGGATTCAGCAAACAATCCCACGGTCACGTCACGATCGACAGCGAAGTCGGTCACGGCACCTCGGTGAGTCTGTTTCTACCGCGTTACAGCGGGGATCTGGCTGAGGAAAACCTGATCGACATCCAGCATGCCCCTCACGCCCTGGACGGTGAAACCGTGCTGATTGTCGAAGACGATCCGGCGGTCCGGGTGCTGGTCAGTGCCGTGTTGAGTGAATTGGGCTACGCCTATGTAGAAGCCGGCGACGCCGACAGTGCGGTGCCGATTCTCGACTCGGCGCAACGCATTGATCTGTTGATCAGTGACGTCGGGCTGCCGGGCATGAATGGCCGGCAACTGGCGGAAATCGGTCGGCAGTACCGACCTGATCTAAAAGTGCTGTTCATCACCGGCTATGCCGAACACGCGGCCGTGCGTGGAGGGTTTCTGGACCCTGGCATGCAGATGATCACCAAACCTTTTACCTTTGATCTGCTGACGGCCAAGGTTCGGGAGATGATCAGCATCTGATCCCTACCGTGACCGCCGATGGCAAGGTGCTCAGGAAAGCATTTGTTGCATGAGCTCTTGCAATACATCCAGATCAAACGGCTTGTCCAGAATCGGCGCTTTTTTGGTGATCGGGCTGTCCGTCTCGCGGACTTCCTGTGCATAGCCGCTGATAAAGATCACCTTGAGCTCCGGGCGCAACTTGACCGCAGGTTCCGCGACCTGTACGCCGGTAATCCCGCCCGGCAGGCGGAAGTCGGTGATCATCATGTCCAGGTGCGGCTTGCTGGCCAGAATTTCAAAGGCCTGCTCGCCGTTTTCCGCTTGCAGTACCCGGTAACCCTCGCCCGACAAATACGCCGAAAGGACCATCAAAATAGAGGGATCATCTTCGACGATCAGTACGACGTCTTGTGCATCTTCACTCATGGGAAGCCTTTGTTCGGTCAATAGCTGCTGATACGACCCTGAGGTCGCTCAGAGGTTGCGTTTATCTGGCTCATTTCCTAAAGCGGCAGACAAACGCGAAATAAGGCGCCTTCGTTGATTTTGCTCTCGACGGCGATGGAGCCGCCATGTGCGGCGACAATTTGTTCGGAAATAAACAGCCCAAGCCCCAGCCCCGCGACCACGGTCTTGGCTGAAACACGCTCGAACTGCTGAAAAATACGCTTCTGGTTTTCTTCACTGATGCCGATCCCTCGATCCTGCACCTCAACCCGCGCCTGACCGTCTTGTGCATAAACCCGCACGTCGATCTGGCTTTTACCACCATAACGCAAGGCGTTGGTCAGTAAATTTGAAATGACTTGCTCGATACGAAATTCATCCCAGTTGCCGACCACTGGCTGCCCGGCCGTAAAGTGCGTGGAACACTCGGCGGAATCGACCTGCGGCGCAAAGTTTTTCAACACATTGCCCACCAGTTGCACCAGGTCGAATTTTGTCGGGCGGATCGACAGCTTGCCAGTGCGGATACGTGACACATCGAGCATGTCTTCGATCAGGCGGATCAGGCTTTTGATCTGGCGCTCGTCGCGGTCGACCATGGCGTGCATCTTGTCCAGGGTGAACGCCGACGCGTTGTCCCGAGCCAGGTGCATCTTGCGCAGCTGGGTTTCGAGAATCAGGCCATTGAGCGGCGTACGCACTTCATGGGCGACGATAGACATGAAGTCATCGCGCATGCGCACCGCTTGCTCCAACTCCAACTGCGTGTGCTGTAACTGTTTGAGCAGTTCTTCCTGCTCGCGGCGGCTTTGCTCCAGCGCTTCGACCTGCTGTTTCATCGCCTTGCTCTGGCGGTACAGGTCGACGAACACATTGACCTTGCTCTTGACCGCATGGATATCCAACGGCTTGTGCAAGAAGTCCACGGCACCGCTTTCGTAACCTTTGAACGCGTAGTTCAGTTCTCGACCTGCAGCGCTGACAAACACAATCGGAATGTTTTTGGTTTTCTCCGTGCCGCGCATCAACTCAGCCAACTCGAAACCATTCATGCCCGGCATCTGAACATCGAGGATGGCCATGGCGAATTCATGCTGCAACAACAGCGACAACGCTTCATCGGCAGACAAGGCTTTATAGACCACCCGGTCTTCACGCTTGATCAGCGCTTCGAGTGCCAACAGGTTCTCCGGCAGATCGTCGACGATCAGCAGTTTGGCTTGGATGTTACTTAGCATGCTATTCGTTCCAGCTCGACAAGCAGACGGCCGATGCCGCCAATAGAGAGTATGTGGTCGGGCTGCTGAATATCCAGCGCGGCCTGGGGCATGATCGCGACCTGCGCCTCATTCGGGTCCTGCACGATGGTCAGCCCACCGTGATATTTAACGTGAGACAGGCCAACCGCTCCGTCGCGATTGGCGCCCGTCAGCAACACCGCGGCCAGGGTCGGGCCGTAGGCGTCAGCAGCAGACTCGAACAAGTAATCAATGGCGGGCCGCGAATGATGCACGCGATCTTCCAGGCTCAACGAAAAACTGCGGTCTTGTTCTACCGACAAGTGGTAACCGGGTGTAGCGAAATACAGCGTGCCGGATTTGACCCGGGTTTTATCGGTGGCTTCTTCGACGGGCATCGAAACCCGGCGCGCAAACACCTCGGACAACAGGCTGCGGCGTTCGTCGGGCAAGTGCAGCACCACGATGATCGGCAACGCGAAACCTTTACGCAGCGGGCTGAGCAACGTGAGCAACGCCTCCACGCCGCCAGCCGACGCGCCAATGACGATGGCCTCGATGGAAGGAAACACTGCAGCCTTTTTCATGATTTGCGGTAGATCCGTTCTTGTTTGACCAGCGGCTCAAACTGGTTGCCGAAAGCCGAAAAATCCGGTGTTTCCTTGCTGCCCAGCACCAGGAAGCCACGATGGCACAGGGAATCATGGAACAACCCGAACGCACGATCCTGAAGTTTTTTATTGAAATAAATCAATACATTACGACACGAAATTAATTGGGTTTCTGAAAAGACACTGTCCGTCGCCAGGCTGTGATCGGCAAAGGTCACGTTCTCACACAGGCTCTTGTCGAAAATGGCGTAACCATAGGCCGCCGTGTAGTAATCGGCAAATGAACGCTGGCCACCTGCCTGCTGATAATTAGCAGTGTAGGCCCGGACATTTTCCATGGAGAAAATCCCCTGCTTGGCCTTCTCCAGCGAGCGCGGGTTGATGTCGGTGGCATAGATGATGGTGCGCTCCAGCAGGCCTTCTTCGCGCAGCAGAATCGCCATCGAATAGACCTCTTCACCGGTGCTGCAACCCGCGATCCAGATCTTGATCGAGGGATAGGTCTTGAGCAGTGGCACCACTTCCTTGCGGATCGCCAGGAAATGCGATGGGTCACGAAACATTTCGCTGACCGGGATCGTCAGCAACTGCAGCAACTGCATGAACGCGTTCGGGTCATGCAGCACCTTTTCTTGCAGGGCCGAGATGGTAGTGCACTCAAATTGTGCCAGCGCATGATTCACCCGACGCTTGATCGAAGCACCGGAGTAATCGCGAAAATCGTAGCTGTACTTGAGGTAAATCGCCTCGATCAACAAGCGCAACTCGATTTCGCTGTTTCGCTCCACGGAATAAATGCGTTCCACTAAATGCGTTCCATCTTCGGTAACCACACACGAATCAGCGAGAACAGCCGATCGAGGTCGATGGGCTTGGCCAGATAATCGTTAGCACCCGCCTGCAAGCAGCGCTCCTGATCGTCCTTCATGGCCTTGGCCGTCACCGCAATGATCGGCAACTTGCGCCAGCGCGGGTCCTTGCGGATCTCGATCGTGGCTTCAAAGCCATCCATCTCCGGCATCATCACATCCATCAACACCAGATCGATGTCCTCGACTTCAATCAGCCTCTCAATGGCTTCATTACCGTTGCGGCCAATGACCACGACGGCGCCCTTTTGCTCCAGCGCACTGGTGAGGGCAAAGATGTTGCGAACATCGTCGTCCACCAGCAGCACCTTGCGACCCTCAAAGACCTTGTCGCGGCTGCGCGCGGTCTTGAGCATTCTCTGCCGCTCATGGGACAACTTCGATTCGACTTTGTGCAGAAAGAGTGTGACCTCATCCAGCAAGCGTTCGGGCGAGCGCGCACCCTTGATGATGATCGAGCGCGAATACTTGCGCAGTTCAGCCTCTTCATCGCGGGTCAGGTTGCGCCCCGTGTAGACAATCACCGGCGGGAACGAGCAGATGTCCTCGGTGGACATGCGCTTGAGCAAATCGTTGCCGAGCATGTCCGGTAGCTTCAGGTCGATGATCATGCAATCGAAAATCGTCGTGCGCAGCAGGTCCAGCGCATCCTGAGCCAGGCCAACAGCGGTGATTTCGATGTCTTCATCGCCAATCAGGAGGGCAATGCTGTCGCGCTGTAAATCGTCGTCTTCGACCAGCAGCACCCGCTTGACCTTCTGGGTCAGCTTGGCTTCGAGGCGGGCGAATACATCCTTGAGCTCTTCGCGGCTGGTCGGTTTGACCGCGTAACCGATGGCGCCCATGTGCATCGCGGCTTCGACCCGGTCTTCAACCGAAATCACGTGAACCGGAATGTGGCGGGTCTCGGCGTGTTCCTTCAAGCGTTGCAACACGGTCAGCCCGGAATGATCCGGCAGGCGCATGTCCAGCAGAATGGCGTCGGGAATGAACTCCCTGGCCAGGTCATACCCCTCATCGGCACCGTGGGCGACCAGGCATTGATAGCCCAGTTCGTGCGCGAGATCGTAGAGGATGTGCGCAAAGTTCGGCTCATCTTCCACCACCAGAATGCATCGAGTCGTGAAAGGCGCCTGAGTGCGGTCATCGTTGAAGCGAGGAATATCAACCGCGGCAGTCACCAATACCGGTGCTGCTGGCGCCACGCGGTGGGCGATGGCAACGGCTGAAGCCCTAAGGGGCTCAACCGGTTCCCCGGTCGGCTCGACGTATTGTTGAGGCAAGACCAGCGTGAACACGCTGCCCTGCCCCGGTTCGCTGGCCACGCTGATGGAGCCGCCGAGCAACGCGGCCAGTTCCCTTGAAATCGACAAGCCCAGGCCTGTGCCGCCGTAACGCCGATTGGTGGTGCCGTCAGCCTGGCGGAACGCCTCGAAAATGCTTTCCTGCTGTTCATCAGCGATACCGATACCTGAATCGCGAATGACGAAGGCAACGCCGTTATTGGGCTGCGGCGCGACGGTCAGGCTGACCGAGCCTTTCTCCGTAAATTTCACAGCGTTCGACAGCAGGTTCTTGATCACTTGCTCCAGGCGCTGGCGGTCGGTGAAAAGCATCTTTGGCGAACCGGGCTGCAACTCGACATGAAACGCGAGCGCCTTGTCCATCGCCACCGGCTCGAACATCCCGCGCAAGCCGTCGACGAGGCGCTCGACACTGGTGTTCTCGGGACGTATTTCCAGCTTGCCAGCCTCGACTTTGGAAATGTCGAGGATGTCGTTGATCAGATTGAGCAAGTCATTACCGGCGGAATAGATCGACTCGGCAAACTTCACCTGCTCGACAGTCAGGTTTTCCTGGGGGTTTTCGGCGAGCAATTTGGCCAGGATCAACGAGCTGTTCAACGGCGTGCGCAGTTCGTGGGACATGTTGGCGAGAAACTCGGACTTGTACTTGCTGGAGCGTTGCAGCTCTTCGGCGCGGTCTTCAAGCTGGACTTGCACCTGGTTCAGCTCGGTGTTTTTCTGGTCCATGGCGTCGCGCTGATCGGCGAGGATTTGCGCTTGCTCGGCCAGTTGCTCGTTGGTCTGCTCCAGTTCAACCTGCTGGGTTTCCAGGTGGGCCTGGGACTCCTTGAGAATCCGTGACTGTTCTTCGAGTTCTTCGTTGGCGGATTTCAGCTCTTCTTGCTGGACTTGCAGCTCTTCATTCAGTTGTTGGGCTTCGGCCAGCACTTCCTGCAATCGTTGGCGATAGCGAGCCGCCTCGATGGAGGTGCCAATGTTGCCGGCGATCAACTCCAGCAACTCGATGTCACGATCAATCAGCGGTCGCAGGAAGCCCAGTTCAATGACACCGTTGACCCGGTCGTCGTCACTGGTCGGCACCACGAGCACGCTGTGTGGCAAGCCTTCGCCCAGGCCGGAGCTGACCTTGAAATAGTTGCTCGGCACGTCATCCAGACGAATCAGGCGAGCCTGGTTGGCGACCTGGCCGACAATCCCTTCATCGCTGTAAATCTGCTGATCGCGCTCTTCTTGCTCGCGAGAGAAACCGTAGGAGGCTATGCGCTTGAGCGCGCCATGATCTTCACGCACATAAATGGCGGCCACCGCGGTGCCCAGGTACTGCGCGCAGAACTGCAGAATATTGCGACCCAACAGATTGAGGCTCAACTGCCCCAGTACTTGCTCGGCAAGTTCTGTCTGGCCATTGCGCAGCCAGGCTTGCTGTTCCAGGCGCTGGGCGCTGGCGTGTTGTGCGGCCAGATTCGCGGCGTAACTTTGCGACAGGCCAAGCAAATCCCGACGACCGATGTAAGCCAGCAAACCGCTGATCGTCGCGATGAATATCAGATAAAGGGAGATGCTCCAGATCGTGGCTCGACTCACCTCTTCGTTGCGCGCGGTGCGCAATTGCTGCTCCGAGTCGATCACGTCTTCGAACTGTTTGCGAATCTCGTCGGTCAGTCGCTTGCCACGACCGGCCTTGACCACGCTGCGGTAATCGCCACTGGAACGCTGCAAATCAATTATCGACTGGGCATAGCTCGCCCATTCAGTTTGCAACGCTTGAAGCCGGCGCAAGCGATCGGTCTGCACCGGGTTATCGGCCGTGAGTTCGAGCAAGGTGTTGAGCGCAACCGTGATTTTCGGCTTGGCTGTCTCGTAGGGGTCGAGGAAATGCTCGTCGCCAGTGAGCAAGTAACCCCGCATGCCGGTTTCCAGATCGACTGTCAGCTTTACCGCTTCATTGGCGTTATTGATCACCCGGTCGGTGTGATCGACCCATTGGATCACTGACAACAAATAAGTGATCAGTGAGACAAAAAACACCGCACTGATGACACCGACACCCAATGGCAGGCTGACGTTGCGGCTCAGGAGTTTGCGGAATCGTTGCTCATCAACCGAAGACGCAGTGGTCATGGGGAGGCCTTGTCGAACTGTTCGAAATCAGGGAGTTTGCCCCAAAAAAGGCGTATTGATCCAACTATATGCCATGAATCAAGCGCAATCCCCGCATTTAGCTGCGCGAGCCTAAAAGGGACCGGTTATCCTTGCCGGCCGCCGCGCAGCTATTCTTTTTGCACAGCGCAGGGAACTTGTCGGGATCCGCCACTTACTCATGCAAGAGCCCGACGATTTCTTTCCACCGGCGCCCCCTGAACTCATCTTTTGAGAGCACACATTATGTCCGCCAAGGCATCCATCATTTTAGTCGTCGAAGACGATGCGATCGTGCGCATGCTGATCGTTGACGTGCTGGAGGAGCTGGAATTCAAAGTGCTCGAGGCGGATGGCAGCGAACAGGCCCTGGAATTTCTCAACGACGAAGACCAATACATTGATTTGATGATGACCGATGTCGGCTTGCCGGTGATGGACGGCCGGGAATTGGCCAATGAGGCGCGTAAGCTGCGCCCGCAGTTGCCAATCCTGTTCGCCAGTGGTTATGCCGAAAACATCGACGTGCCTGATGGCATGCATATGATCGGAAAACCGTTCTCGATCGATCAGTTGCGCGACAAGGTCAAATCCATACTCGCCCGCCAGGCTTGATTGTCTCGCCCCCCCTTCCCCTTTACCCGCACCAAGGAATACCCGTTAATGAGTCAGCCCCGCGCAACCAAAGTCCTGGTCATTGGTTACGTCTGGCCCGAGCCGCGTTCTTCTGCGGCCAGTGGTCATGTGATGCAAATCCTCGATACATTCTTGCAGCAAGGCTGGGACATTACCTTCAGCAGCCCCGCCGGCACCGGTGAGCACCGCGCAGACCTGACTGCGCTGGGTATTCGCGAAGTGGACATCGAGTTGAACAACAGCAGTTTCGACGCGTTCATCAGTGAACTGGCACCGGATATCGTGTTGTTCGACCAGTTCATGATTGAAGAACAATTTGGCTGGCGTGTTGAAAAGCACTGCCCCAACGCGTTGCGAGTACTTGAGACTTCGGACTTGCAAAGCCTGCGACACGCCCGGCACCAGCGGCTTAAAGAGCGTTTGAAAGAGCGTGATGACGCCAATGACTTCAGCGAATTGTTTGCCCCGGCACTGCGTGAAGAGTTCGAACTGATGGCGGATACCGACCTGGCCAAACGCGAGATCGCGGCGCTGTATCGTTGCGACTTGAACCTGATGATCTCCGAAGTGGAAATCGAGTTGCTGGTCGAGCAGTTCAAGCTGCCACGCAAGGTGTTGCACTGGTGCCCGTTGATGGTCGATCTGCCCAGTGCACCTCCGGTGCCCTTTGTAGACCGTGCGCACTTTTTGAGTATCGGTAACTTTCGCCACGCGCCGAATTGGGATGCAGTGCTCTGGATGAAAACCACCATCTGGCCGCTGATCCGCGCGCAACTGCCCACGGCTCAACTACACATTTACGGTGCCTACACCCCGCCCAAAGCGACCGCGCTGCACAACGCCGCCCAAGGATTTCATGTGATGAACTGGGCGCCAGATGCCTTGCAAGTCATGTCGGCGGCGCGGATTTGCCTGGCGCCCCTGCGCTTCGGTGCCGGCATCAAAGGCAAGATTGTCGACGCCATGTTATGTGGAACGCCGACGATCACTACACCAATTGGAGCCGAGGCCATGCACGGCGAACACCGCTGGCCCGGCGCGGTGACCCGCACAGCGCAGGCGTTCGCCGATTGCGCGGTTCGACTGTACCAGGACGAAGCGCTTTGGACAGACGCCCAAGCCCAGGGACAAACGCTGTTGGCCGATCATTATCGACAGTCGGAACATGGCCCTGCACTCATCGAAAAGTTGCTGTACTGCCAACAACATCTCGCGCAACTTAGGCGCGACAACTTCATAGGCAGCATGTTGCGCCATCACCACCATAAAAGTACCCAATACATGTCTCAATGGATTGAAGCCAAGAACCGCAATCCATCTTAGTGTTTTTGCCGGCAACAAACATTTTGCATAACCCGCCTTATTGACCGCGCCCGACACGCCCTCTATAAATACGCGACCGAACATCAACTTTATTAGTGATGTTCGGCACAACCAACCAACTAACAAACTTATGCACGGATGCATTAAATGGATACTATCGCTCAGAATAACTACGCACTTAAAAACTGGATGTCCGCGACGCCGGCTATTGATACTTTGTCGCTCAGTCAATTAACCTTGCCGGGCAGCCATAATGCGGGCAGCGACTGGAAAGCGTCGTGGTTTCCGCGTCCAGCGCACTGGCTCGCCTGTCAGCACGAATCGTTTTATGCCCAGTTGAACCAAGGCGCCCGGGCGCTCGACATCCGCTTGATTTACGAAGCCACTGCCCCTGGGCTGGGGAAATTCCGCATTCATCACAATGGTCACCGCAATAATCGTATCCTGGGCAATCTTGTCACAGACGTGAGGCGTTTCCTTATAGAGAATCCCAACGAATTCATCATCCTCGATTTCCATGCATTGGATGGCGATGACTTTGATTTCGCTTACTTCAACGACATGGTGATACGGTTTCTCGGCGATCGCATCATCCCTACCCAAAACCGCTCCAAGAGCCTGGCTCAACTTAAAAACATCAGTCCGGCACAACGCGTGTTAGTCGCGGCACCCTGGCACAGGGCACTTGATAAAGATGTGTTTCTCGAACAGATACAGCACAAGTGGACTGGCAACGCAATTACCAATGTCGCAGAACTGCAGAAACATATTGTTGATGTGCTGAAGTTTCCACCGGGAACCTGGGCGCCCTGGTCGCTTTCCGCCACCAGTTACAGCGTGCTGGGCGGCCCGGTGGACATTCATGAAAAACTTGATTCCTGGTTTGACCCAAAGAACAGCGACTGGGCGATAAAGTGCAACATTATCAATGTCGACTTCTTTGACGAATCACAACTGGTTTCTTATTGCCGAACCGTCAACCTGACAAAAGCTGGCAACCGGACGCCTTAGTTGCAGTGCCATTAAATGGCTATTTTTGTGCAGTTGTTTCAGTGACTGGCAATGCGGCCAAGCACTCCTACGCTGGGTCATGAAAGTCTTCCCACGGATGGGGCGATTCCACAACAAGGAACTCTCATGACCCGCAACACAGCAACCCCACTCGATAAAAAACAATGGATGAGCAACGTACTGGATATCGGTCGATTGAAGCTGACCGATATTATTTGGCCCGGCACGCATAACGCCGGGATGGACGAACGGGCGCCAAACTACGAAGTGGTACTCGGCAACTGGACAACCTGCCAGACCGACACATTTGCCTGGCAACTGGCCAACGGCGCACGGGCGTTCGATATTCGCCTCGGCTGCACCGCCGGCCCGCAAGCACCGGTCTACTACTTTCACCACAACGGCTATCAGTCCCACCGCATTCTTGATGAGTTGATCGAGGCGGTGACGACGTTCCTCACTCAAAATCCGGACGAGTTCATCATCTTCGACTTCCATCAATTGGGCGATGATTCAAAGCTTTTTGATTATCAACAATTCAATGATTTGCTGATGCGACGACTGGGGACGCGCTTGATCCGTTCTGCGGATGCTTTCAGTACCGTGGAACAGCTCAAGCACGCCAGCTCGCAGCGGCGCATCGTCATGGCGGCTCAAGCAAATCCCGGGCTGAACAGCGAGTATTTCTGGCCGCACATCCGTCACAAGTGGAACGGCAAGGTGTTCACCGACATCGGCGAACTGCAAACGCATATCGAAACGACCCTTGCGCAAGCACCTTACGAGTCATTTCTTTGGTCGTTGCCGGCGACCTGCTATTCGCTGTTGGGTGGCCCGCAGCACATCAGAAACCAAATCAATGACTGGTTCCACACCACCGGCAATTGGGTCACCCGGTGCAGCATCATCAGCACTGATTTCT
This sequence comes from Pseudomonas sp. OV226, assembly GCF_003148705.1. Taxonomy (NCBI): domain Bacteria; kingdom Pseudomonadati; phylum Pseudomonadota; class Gammaproteobacteria; order Pseudomonadales; family Pseudomonadaceae; genus Pseudomonas; species Pseudomonas sp. OV226. The sequence goes on from NZ_QGGS01000015.1 coordinate 81,263, forward strand.
TTGAAGAGACGGATATCGTTCGCTATTGCTGGAGCGCCACCAGCATGAAGGCAGTTTACGGACACCGGTTGCATACACCCGCATAAGCGAACGTCGCGCCACGCTGGCACCGCAGGCAACAAACGAGGCATGATCCGAAACGCGATAACAAAAAAAGCACCCAGACATGACCAGAACAGCCCGCGTGACCGACCCCTCCTACGAATTGATGGACGACCACAACGGGTTGTCCATCATCTATCGTCAGCACGGCTTCCCCTGCCCGCTGGTGCGCTGGCATTTTCACAAGGAATACGAGTTGCACCTGATCGTCGCCAGCTCCGGCAAGGTGTTCATCGGCGACTACATCGGTAATTTCTATCCCGAGACACTATTCCTCACCGGCCCCAACCTGCCTCACAACTGGATCAGCCAGGTCGCGGAAGACGAAGTGGTGCCCAAACGCGACATGCTGGTCAACTTCACCGACGAACTGTTCGAAAGCGGCCATCAGGTATTCGCCGAGCTCAAGACCCTCGCGCCACTGCTGGAGCGCGCGCAGTACGGTATCGAGTTTCGTGGCAAGCGCACCATCCGCCAGGCCATGACCCTGATGCAACGCATTGCCGACACCCAAGGCGTCACTCGCCTCGGGCATTTTTTTATTCTGCTGGAGCTGCTGGCGGCATGCGACGACTATCAATTACTGTCGGGCGCAACGACACCGCAATTGGCCGATGAACACAACATCGATCGCACCAACCGCGCCGTCGATTACATTTTTGCCCATTACGCCCGGGAGCTGCCGCTTGAGGAAGTTGCCGAGCATCTGGGCATGAAGCCGACGTACTTCAGCAGGGTGTTCAAACAAGCCACCGGGCGCTGTTTCATCGAATTCGTCAATCGGCTGCGAATCAGCAAATCCTGCGAGCTGCTGGCCGATGGCGACAAACCGGTGACCGATGTGTGCTTCGAGTCGGGTTTCAACAATATTTCCAACTTCAATCGACGTTTTCAGCAACTCAAGGGCATGACGCCGTCGCACTACCGGCGGTTGGCGGTGCAACGCCTTACTGAGCAAAATCAGCACTGACGTTCCGACCTGTAGCAGCTGCCGAAGGCTGCGTTCGACTGCAAAGCAGGCGCAAAACCTGCCACTCTGGTCCGCCAGTAACACCGTGTACTCTGCCCTAACGAGTGCTGCGCACTCGAACGCAGCCTTCGGCAGCTGCTACAGGGCGCTTGGTGCGGAATTCTTCCTTTCCAGATCCCAGTGCAAAATAGTATCGATTCAAGTGCGATGGATGATTTGTCACGCCATCGATTGAAGGCTGTAATCAGCGCACATTCTTCCCTGCTCAGGAAGACACAAAAACAATAACTGTCCTTCTGTAACCCTCGAGGTGCAGAAAAGGAGTGCTCGATGCAACCTTCTGTAAAAGCTCTGCTTGCCCTCACCTGCATGACCCTCAGCAGCGTCAGCTTCGGCGCTCAGACCCTGACAATCGCCACCGTCAACAACAGCGACATGATCCGCATGCAAAAGCTGTCGAAAACCTTCGAAGCCGAGCACCCGGACATCAAGCTCAATTGGGTGGTGCTCGAAGAAAACGTTCTGCGCCAACGCCTGACCACCGACATCGCGACACAGGGCGGGCAGTTCGACGTGCTGACCATCGGCATGTACGAAGCCGCACTGTGGGGTGCCAAGGGTTGGCTGGAGCCGATGAAGGATTTGCCGGCCGGCTATGCACTCGACGATGTCTTCCCGTCAGTGCGTGAAGGCCTGTCGGTCAAGGGCTCGCTGTATGCCCTGCCGTTCTACGCCGAAAGCTCGATCACTTATTACCGCACTGACCTGTTCAAGGACGCCGGGTTGACCATGCCCGAGCACCCGACCTGGACCCAGATCGGCGAATTCGCCAGCAAACTCACCAACAAGGATAAAGAACAGTACGGCATCTGCCTGCGCGGCAAGGCCGGTTGGGGCGAGAACATGGCGCTGATCACCACCGTCGCCAACGCCTATGGCGCACGCTGGTTTGATGAGAAGTGGCAGCCGGAATTTACCGGCCCTGAGTGGAAAAACGCCCTGAATTTCTACGTCGAAACCATGAAGCAATCCGGCCCTCCGGGTGCTTCCAGTAACGGTTTCAACGAAAACCTGGCGCTGTTCAACAGCGGCAAGTGTGCGATCTGGGTCGATGCCAGCGTCGCCGGGTCTTTCGTCACCGACAAAACGCAAAGCAAAGTGGCTGACCACGTCGGATTCACTTATGCCCCGCATGAAACCACCGACAAGGGCTCGGCCTGGCTTTACTCATGGGCACTGGCTATCCCGACCAGTTCCAAGGCCAAGGACGCCGCGAAGACCTTTAGTGCCTGGGCCACCTCCAAGGAATATGGCGCGCTGGTCGCGGAAAAAGACGGAATTGCCAACGTGCCGCCCGGCACTCGAGCCTCGACCTACAACGAGTCCTACATGAACGCCGCGCCGTTCGCCAAGATCACGCTGGAATCGCTCAAGGCCGCGGACCCGAGCAAACCGACGCTCAAACCAGTGCCTTATATCGGCATTCAGTTGGTGACCATTCCTGAGTTCCAAGGCATTGGCACCCAGGTTGGCAAGGCGTTCTCAGCGGCGCTGATCGGTCAAACCACCGCTGATCAAGCCCTGGCTGCCGCCCAACAAACCACCGAACGCGAGATGAAGCGCGCTGGTTATCCCAAGTAACCCCCCAATCCCTGTAGGAGCAAAGCTTGCTCGCGATGAACGATAACGAGGTTCATCCGAAGGACTGCATCGCGGCAATCGCGAGCAAGCTTTGCTCCTACAGCTGAACTTCATTTACCTGTAGCCAATCGGTTTTGATGCCATGAATATTTCAACTGCCAAAGCTCACATGGACCTGCCCCAACCGGTGCGTAAAAGCCAGTTGACCAATCCCGGCTGGTTTTTGGTCAGCCCTTCAGTGGCCTTGTTGCTGTTGTGGATGATTGTGCCGCTGGGCATGACCGTCTACTTCTCAACGATTCGCTACAACCTGCTTAATCCGGGTGAAAACGAGTTCGTCGGGCTGGAGAACTTTACTTACTTCCTGACGGATTCGGGCTTCCTGCCCGGCGCTACCAATACGTTGTTGCTGGTAGGCAGCGTCTTGCTGATCAGCGTGGTGTTCGGCGTGCTGATCAGTGCACTGCTTGAGGCCTCTGAGTTCATGGGCCGCGGCATCGTGCGGGTGATGCTTATTTCGCCGTTCTTCATCATGCCCACCGTCGGTGCGCTGATCTGGAAGAACCTGATTTTCCATCCGGTGTCGGGGATCCTCGCCTACGTCTGGAAACTGTTCGGCGCGCAACCGGTGGACTGGCTGGCGCATTACCCGTTGCTGTCGATCATCATCATTGTGTCGTGGCAATGGCTACCGTTCGCGATCCTGATCCTGATGACTGCCATGCAGTCCCTCGATCAGGAACAGAAAGAAGCGGCGCGCCTCGACGGTGCCGGGCCGATTGCGATCTTCTGGCACCTGACCCTGCCGCATCTGGCGCGACCGATTGCGGTGGTGGTGATGATCGAAACCATCTTCCTGCTCTCGGTGTTCGCCGAAATTTTCACCACCACCAACGGCGGCCCCGGCTACGCCTCGACCAACCTCGCCTACCTGATCTACAACCAGGCGCTGGTGCAATTCGACGTCGGCATGGCCTCGGCGGGTGGTTTGATCGCCGTGGTGATCGCCAACATCGCGGCCATCGTGCTGGTGCGCATGATCGGCAAAAACCTGACAGACAAAGCCTGAGGCCTGCGCCATGACCCTTCAACAATCCCGCCGCCTGCAAAGCCTGCTACTCGGCACCCTGGCCTGGGCCATCGCCATCCTGATTTTCTTTCCGATTTTCTGGATGGTGCTGACCAGTTTCAAAACCGAAATCGATGCATTCGCCACGCCGCCGCAGTTCATCTTCACGCCGACACTGGAGAACTACCTGCACATCAATGAGCGCAGTGACTACTTCAGCTTTGCCTGGAATTCGGTGGTGATTTCGTTCAGCGCCACCGCGTTGTGCCTGCTGATCGCGGTGCCGGCGGCCTACTCGATGGCGTTCTATGAAACCCAACGCACCAAAGGCACGCTGCTGTGGATGCTCTCCACCAAAATGCTGCCGCCGGTGGGCGTGTTGATGCCGATCTACCTGCTGGCCAAAAGCTTTGGCCTGCTCGATACGCGCATTGCGCTGATCATCATTTACACGCTGATCAACCTGCCCATCGTGGTCTGGATGATTTACACCTACTTCAAAGACATCCCCAAAGACATCCTTGAAGCCGCACGCCTGGACGGCGCCACGCTGTGGCAGGAAATGGTCCGGGTGCTGCTGCCCATCGCCAAGGGTGGCCTGGCGTCGACCGTTTTGCTGTCGCTGATCCTGTGTTGGAACGAGGCGTTCTGGTCGCTGAACCTGACCTCGTCGAAAGCCGCGCCACTGACTGCATTGATCGCCTCGTACTCAAGTCCCGAAGGGTTGTTCTGGGCCAAGTTGTCGGCGGTGTCGACGCTGGCCTGTGCGCCGATCCTGATTTTCGGCTGGATCAGCCAGAAACAATTGGTCCGCGGCCTGTCGTTCGGCGCCGTGAAATAGCCCTCAAAGAATAAGCACAAAAGGAGCGCCACCATGGCCAACCTGAAAATCAAGAATCTGCAAAAAGGCTTCGAAGGCTTTTCCATCATTAAAGGCATCGACCTGGAAGTGAACGACAAGGAGTTCGTGGTGTTCGTCGGTCCGTCGGGTTGCGGCAAGTCCACGCTACTGCGGCTGATCGCCGGCCTGGAAGAAGTCAGCGGCGGAACCATAGAGCTCGATGGACGCGACATCACCGAAGTCAGCCCGGCCAAGCGTGACCTGGCGATGGTGTTTCAGACCTACGCCCTGTACCCGCACATGAGCGTGCGCAAAAACATGTCGTTCGCCCTCGATCTGGCCGGCGTGCCAAAAGCGGAAGTCGAGAAGAAAGTCGGCGAAGCGGCGCGCATCCTGGAACTGGGGCCGATGCTCGAACGCAAGCCGAAACAGCTGTCTGGCGGTCAGCGTCAGCGCGTGGCCATCGGCCGGGCGATTGTGCGCAACCCGAAAATATTCCTGTTCGACGAACCGCTGTCCAACCTCGACGCCGCCCTGCGGGTGCAGATGCGCCTGGAACTGTTGCGCCTGCACAAAGAACTGCAAGCCACGATGATTTACGTGACCCACGACCAGGTTGAGGCCATGACCATGGCCGACAAGGTGGTCGTGCTCAATGGCGGCAAAATCGAACAGGTCGGCTCGCCGCTGGACCTGTATCACCAGCCGGCCAACCTGTTTGTCGCCGGGTTCCTGGGCACGCCGAAAATGGGCTTCCTCAAGGGCAAAGTGACCCGCATCGAGGGCCAGCACACCGAAGTGCTGCTGGACGCCGGAACCCGCATCAGCCTGCCATTGAGCGCGGCGACCCTCAGCGTCGGCAGCGCTGTGACATTGGGCATTCGTCCGGAACATCTGGAACTGGCGCAGACCGGCGACTGCACGCTGCAGGTCACCGCCGACGTCAGCGAGCGCCTGGGCAGCGACACCTTCTGCCACGTCGTGACCACGTCCGGTGAAGCCCTGACCCTGCGCGTGCGTGGCGACCTGGCCAGCCGTTATGGCGAAACCCTGAACCTGCACCTGGACGCTGAACACTGCCATTTATTCGATGCCGACGGCGTGGCGCTCACTCGCCCACTGCGCGCCGCCGCCTGATCCCGAGACTATGTGATGAAACTCAATAATCAGAATCTGCATCGCCTCAAGCCTGAGGTGGGTCTGCCCGCCTATGCACTGAGCCACACGCGCCAAGGCATCGCGCACATTGGCGTGGGTGGTTTCCACCGCGCGCATCAGGCGTATTACACCGACGCGCTGATGAATACTGGCGAAGCGCTGGACTGGGCCATTTGCGGGGTCGGCCTGCGCGCCGAAGACCGCCGCGCCCGGGACGATCTCAACGAGCAGGACTACCTGTTCACCCTGTTTGAGCTGGGCGATACCGATGACACCGAAGTCCGGGTCATCGGTGCGATCCGCGACATGCTGCTGGCTGAAGACGGTGCGCAAACGCTGATCGATAAACTCGCCAGCCCCGACATCCGCATTGTCTCGCTGACCATCACCGAGGGCGGCTATTGCATCGACGACAGTACCGGCGAGTTCATGGCCGATCTGCCGCAGATCCAGCACGACCTGGCGCACCCGGATTCGCCGACGACCGTCTTCGGCTTCCTGTGTGCGGCGCTGGCCCAGCGTCGAGCGGCCGGCACGCCGGCGTTCACGCTGATGTCCTGCGATAACCTGCCCCACAACGGCGCGGTCACCCGCAAGGCTCTGCTGGCCTTCGCCGCGTTGCGCGACGCCGATCTGCGCGACTGGATCGAGCGCAATGTGAGCTTTCCCAACGCCATGGTCGACCGCATTACGCCGATGACCAGCACCGAACATCGTCTGCAACTGGCCGACAAACACGCGGTCGACGATGCCTGGCCGGTGGTCTGCGAACCGTTTGTGCAATGGGTGCTGGAAGACAAGTTCGTCAACGGTCGCCCCGCGTGGGAAAAGGTCGGCGTGCAGTTCACCGATGACGTCACGCCTTATGAAGAGATGAAGATCAAACTGCTCAACGGCAGCCATCTGGCACTGACCTATCTGGGGTTTCTCAAGGGTTACCGTTTTGTCCACGAAACCATGAACGACCCGCTGTTCGTGCGCTATATGCGCGCCTACATGGACCTGGACGTGACCCCGCAGCTGTCGCCCGTGCCAGGGATTAACCTGACGGACTACAAAGACACGCTGGTGCAGCGCTTCTCCAACCAGGCCATTGCCGATCAACTGGAGCGGGTGTGCTCGGACGGTTCGTCGAAGTTTCCCAAGTTCACCCTCCCGACCATCAACCGCTTGATTGCTGATGGTCGCGAAACCAAACGGGCCGCGCTGGTCGTGGCGGCGTGGGCCCTGTATTTGAAGGGTGTGGATGAGAATGGCGATACCTACTCGATCCCTGATCCACGGGCGGCGTTCTGTCAGGCACTGGTAGCGGATGATGTGTTGATCACCCAACGATTGCTCGCGGTCGAGGAGATTTTTGGCACGGCGATCCCGCATTCGGCCGAGTTTGTGGCGGCATTCGAGTGGTGTTGCAACAGCTTGCGCGACGTGGGTGTGACGCGGACGTTGGAACGGGTGTTGGCTTGACGATCTGTAGGGGACATTCATGGCAAATCAACAATTATTTCTCGGCATCGATTGCGGCACCCAAGGCACTAAAGCCATTGTCCTCGACTCGGTCAGCGGCCAGGTGCTGGGCCAGGGTGCCGCCGCCCACAGCCTGATCAGCGACGCCAACGGTCGCCGTGAGCAAGACACCCGCCAGTGGCTGCATGCCTTCACCCTGGCCACCCGAAATGCGCTGCGCGAAGCCAATGTCGACGGCCAGGACATCCTCGGCATCGGCGTTTCCGGCCAGCAACATGGTCTGGTCCTGCTCGACGATCAAGGCCAGGTGCTGCGTCCGGCCAAACTCTGGTGCGACACCGAATCCACTCCGGAAAACGATCGCCTGCTGGCGCATCTCGGTGGTGAAAAGGGTTCGCTTGAGCGCCTCGGCGTCGTCATCGCACCCGGTTACACCGTGTCAAAGCTGCTCTGGACCAAGGAGCAACACCCGCACGTGTTCGCCCGCATCGCCCGCATCCTGCTGCCCCACGACTTCCTCAACTTCTGGCTCACCGGCCGCAGTTGCAGTGAATACGGCGACGCCTCCGGCACCGGTTATTTCAACGTACGCACCCGTCAGTGGGATCTGCAACTGCTGCGCGACATTGATCCCACCGGGCGCCTGCAAGCCGCATTGCCGGAGTTGATCGACGCCCACCAGGCCGTCGGCACGTTGTTGCCGAGCATCGCCGAACACTTGGCCATCAACCCGCAAGCGCTGGTTTCAAGCGGTGGCGGCGACAACATGATGGGCGCGATTGGCACCGGCAACATCAAGCCCGGCGCGATCACCATGAGCCTCGGCTCATCGGGCACGGTGTGCGCTTATACCGATCAGCCCAAAGTCAGCGCGGACGCCTCGGTCGCCACCTTCTGTTCATCCAGCGGTGGTTGGTTGCCGTTGATTTGCACCATGAACCTGACCAACGCGACGGGTGCTATTCGCGAGTTGTTCGACCTGGATATCCAACAGTTCAACAATTGGGTCGCGCAGGCCCCCATCGGAGCCGAAGGCGTGTGCATGCTGCCATTCCTTAACGGCGAACGCGTCCCCGCCCTGCCCCACGCCACCGGCAGCCTGCTGGGCTTGACGATGACTAACCTGACCCAGGCAAATCTGTGCCGTGCCGTAGTGGAAGGCACGACCTTCGGATTGCGTTATGGGCTGGACCTGTTGCGGCACAATGGCTTACAAAGCCGCAGCATCTGCCTGATCGGCGGCGGCTCGAAGAGTCCGGTGTGGCGACAGATCGTCGCCGACATCATGAACACCCCTGTCATCTGCACCGAACAAAGCGAAGCCGCCGCCCTTGGCGCGGCGATTCAGGTGGCGTGGTGCAAATCCTGGGCAAACGGGCACGAGGACAGCCTGGCCGACCTGTGCGAGCGCTGCGTAACGGTTGATCTGGCCAGCGAAACCTTGCCGATTGCCACCAATGTGCAGGCCTTTGAGCAGGCCTATGAACGCTATCGACAGCATGTCGCAACCCTTTAAAGAGTGAGTAACTATGTACCTGGTGTGTGGCGAAGCGCTGTTCGATTTCTTCAGTGAAGAGGACGCCAGCGGCCTGGCTTCAAAAGTGAATTTCAAGGCGATTGCCGGCGGTTCGCCGTTCAACGTGGCGGTCGGTTTGCGCCGTTTGGGTGTGGAGTCGGCGTTGTTTGCCGGGCTGTCCACCGACTACCTCGGCCGCCGCTTGCAGCAGGTGCTGCAGGGTGAAGGCGTACGCGCCGATTACCTGGTGGATTTCGCCGCGCCAAGCACGCTGGCAATGGTTGCCGTCGGCGCCAATGGCTCGCCGCACTACAGCTTTCGCGGTGAAGGTTGCGCGGATCGGCAATTGACACTCGAACACCTGCCAGTGCTGGGGCCTGAAGTGCGCGGCTTGCATGTCGGTTCGTTCTCGCTGGTGGTGCAGCCGATTGCCGACACGCTGCTGGCGCTGGTGCAACGTGAAAGCGGTCAACGCCTGATCAGCCTTGATCCCAACGTGCGGCTCAATCCAGAACCAAACATCGAGCTCTGGCGTTCGCGGGTCGCGACACTGGTTGAGTATGCGGACCTGATCAAAGTCAGCGACGAGGATTTGAGTCTGTTGTACCCCGAGGAAGATCCGCAACGGGTGATCGAAGGCTGGTTGCAGCATCGCTGTCAGTTGGTGTTCCTGACCCGGGGCGGTGAAGGTGCGACGGTGTTTAGCCGTGTTCATGGCGAATGGTCGGTGCCGGCCAGTACCGTGAAGATTGCTGACACGGTGGGGGCTGGTGATACGTTCCAGGCGGCGTTGATTACCTGGTTGACCGAGCAGCAGCTGGATTCGATTGAGGGTTTGAAGCAGCTTGGGCGCGAGCAGATTGATGCGATGCTGAAGTTTGCAGTGCAGGCGGCGGCGTTGACGTGCAGCAAGACCGGGCCGGATTTGCCGTATCGGCATCAACTGGATCTTCGCCGTAGCTGATGGCCGCATCGCGGGCAAGCCCGCTCCCACAGGGGATTTGCGGTGAGCACAGTTTTTGTGGTCGGCGACAATCCCAATGTGGGAGCGGGCTTGCCCGCGATGGCGGTGTCACTCACACCGCCTCCTCTCGGTTCGTCGCTACTTCAAGACTGTGACACCAGAATTCCTAGTAAAACATAACGAAATACCTCCCGGATTCACTGGTCCAAACCGTGCCACTAAGGGTTTTCCCGATGGTTGGAGAGCCGCTCGCCTACGCCATTTGCGCCTTGAACGAGGCCGTTTAATCCTGCACCATCCGCCCCAGCTAATTCAAAGGACGGAATTCAAGGCATGCTGGACGCTAACGCAACCCATATTTCCCTCACGCTGGAAGGCGTTTCTGCCGACCTGCAAGTGCTCAGCTTCGTCGGTCGCGAAGCCCTCAACCAACCGTTCTGTTTCGACATCGAACTGGTCAGCGCCCGCCCCGACCTGAAACTCGAAGACATCCTGCACAAGCCTGGCTGCCTGACCTTCGGCGCGACCGGCAAAGGCATCATTCACGGTCTGGTCTATCGCATCGAGCAAGGCGACTCGGGTAAAAAACTGACCCGCTACAGCATCAGCCTGTGCCCGCAATTGGCGTACCTGCGCCACAGCCACGACCAGCAAATCTTCCAGCAGTTGAGCGTGCCGAAGATCATCGCGCAGGTGCTGGAAGCGCGCGGCATTCTGGCTGACGCGTACAGTTTCCAGCTCGGCGCGATCTACCCCGACCGCGACTACTGCGTGCAGTACGACGAGTCGGACCTGCATTTCATCCAGCGCCTGTGCGAAGAAGAAGGCATTCACTTCCACTTCCAGCACAGCGCCAGCGGCCACAAACTGGTGTTTGGCGATGACCAGACTGTGTTCCGCAAACTGGCGCCCGTGGCCTACCAGCAAGACTCTGGCATGGCCGCCGAGAAACCGGTGATCAAACGTTTCAACCTGCGTCTGGAAACCCGGACCACCCGCGTCAGCCGCCGCGACTACGACTTCGAAAAGCCGCGCATCCTGCCCGAAGGCGCCGCCAAAAGCGCATTCGCCCCGGACCTCGAAGACTACGACTACCCTGGCCTGTTCCTCACCCGCGAGCGCGGCAAGCAACTGGCGACCCGCGCCCTGGAACGCCATCGCAGCGACTACTCACTCGCTGAAGGCAAAGGTGACGAACCCGCGTTGGTCAGCGGCCACTTCATGGCCCTCAGCGAACACCCGCGCGCCGAGTGGAACGACCTCTGGCTGCTGCTGGAAGTCGTCCACGAAGGCAAACAACCGCAGGTGCTGGGCGAGAACATCACCAGCGACGTCACCCACAACAAAGACGATTTCCATCAGGGCTACCGCAACCGCTTCCTCGCCACGCCTTGGGACGCGCACTACCGCCCTGCCCTCGAACACCCGAAACCGAAAGTCCTGGGCAGCCAGACCGCCATCGTCACCGGCCCGCCGGGCGAAGAAATCCATTGCGACGAATACGGTCGCGTCAAAGTCCAGTTCCACTGGGACCGCGACGGCCAGGCCAACGACAAAACCAGCTGCTGGCTGCGCGTCGCCACCGGTTGGGCCGGCAGTGCCTACGGCGGAATCGCCATCCCGCGCGTCGGCATGGAAGTGCTGGTCAGCTTCTTCGAAGGCGACCCCGACCAACCGCTGGTGACCGGCTGCCTGTACCACAAGGAAAACGTTGTCCCCTACGACCTGCCGGCGAACAAAACCCGCAGCACCTTCAAAACGCTCAGCTCACCGGGCGGCAAGGGCTACAACGAATTTCGCATCGAAGACAAAAAAGGCGCGGAACAGATCTACCTCCACGCCCAGCGCGACTGGGACGAAAACATCGAGCACGACCAGAAAATCCGCATCGGCAACGAGCGGCACGACACGGTTGAAGCCAATGTTTACAGCGAGTTCAAAGTTGAAGAACGCCGCATCACCCACCTCGACCGCAAGACCGAAGCGCGAGCCGATGACCACCTGACCGTCGCCGTGACCCAGCATGTGAAGGTCGGGACGGCGCAGTTTGTCGAGGCCGGTGAGGAGATTCACTACAACGCCGGGGAAAAGGTTGTGGTTGAGGGCGGGATGGAACTGACGGCCACGGCTGGCGGGAGTTTCGTCAAGGTCGATGCGGGGGGTGTGACGATCAGCGGGGCTGAGGTCAAGACCAACTCCGGTGGTGCGCCGGGTGCGGGGAGCGGGATTCAGATTCTTGCGCCGATCACACCGGCCGCAGCTGCGGCTGCCGCGGCAGGGAAAGTGCTGAGTGCTCCGCCGGTTGGCAAGTTCAATGCTGTTGCTGATTCCGTGCCCAAGACAGTGAAAACGGCTGCAGGGGATGATCCTGAAGAGGAACTTGAGGAAGAGGAAGAAGAGGTCGAGCTGGAAGATATTACGTTGCGGATTGGGGTGTTCTTTGATGGTACGGGGAACAACCGCAGTAATAGCGAGCGTGTTTATGGTTGCTTCGCTCCGGATGTAAACCTGCAAGATTCGGCCGCAGACATCCGTCAGTACTGCGCCTCTTTTGGCTACGACGGCAAAGGAAGTAGCCCGGACAACAGTTATGGCAATGATGTCAGTAACGTAGCCAGACTGTATGACCTTTATCAGAACCAAGTGGATGAAGCGCTGCCTATTGATGCAGAAAGGGCGAGTTTATCGATTTATGTGGATGGGATCGGCACCAGCAGTACCGAGGAGGACTCCACTTTTTCACAAGGCACAGGCATAGGTGCACAGGGTGTCCGGGCGCGGGTAGAAGAGACTCCAGACCTATTTATTCAGGCGATCCGACTCTTTAAAAACAACAATCCTGATAAGCGTATTTCTAACATTGAGTTCGACATTTTCGGATTCAGTCGAGGCTCTGCGGCGGCAAGAGACTTTGCTAATGAAATACTAAAAGGTAGCCAAAGTATTCTCGCTAAAGCGCTGCCGGCGGGATCGCCAATGTTATCGGACAGCTTTGCATGGAAGCCAAATACCGACATCTCCATAAATTTCATCGGCGTCTACGACACAGTTGCAGCCATTGCCAACCCGCTGGTAGGGGACTGGAATGGTAATAATGCTTTTAACCCAGGGATCAATATCTATCTAGCACCAGACGCGGCAAAGAAAGTCGTCCAATTAGTCGCTCGAAATGAGCGACGTTACAATTTTGCGTTAAACAGTCTTGGGGCTGCCGATATTATTTTGCCGGGCGTGCACTCGGACCTCGGTGGCGGCTATCTACCCAAGGCGAGAGAGCGGATACTGCTCAGCAAACCGCGTAGGAGTCCGGTAGACGAAAGGACATCTTTTGTTGAAGCTAACAGTTACAAGGTTGCCCAAGAGGACTTGAGGCGGCTACAGGATCAATTGGCCCAATATAACCTCCCATTGGAGATCCGCACGTGGGAGGTGCCGTTTCGTACCACGGGTAAAGAAAACCGCAAAGATATGAAATACGTTTATGCCGCTGTCAGCAGTCAACGAGAGGTCCGCAGTGAGCTGTCCTTGATCTACTTTCGGATCATGCGCGAACTAGCCGTTGAAAATGGAGTGCCTTTTGGACAAATCCCCGAGAGCAACCCAAGACTGGCGCTACCTGCGGAGCTCATACCCATCTCCGAAAAATTGTTGTCGTACGCTCAGGGGAAAAGCAAAACAATAGGGCTGACCTCACAGGAAGAGGAACTGCTCTTCCAGCGTTACGTTCATTTATCTGACAACTGGAACGCCGCTAAAAATCGAAACAATAGTGACTTGAATATAGTCTTCATCAATCGACCAGACGTAAATTCTGTACGCACGGCACATCAAAATGAGTAACTTTTTACGCGTCGCTATCGCCGCCTTTCTGCTCAGTGGATGCACGTTAGCCAACAGTGAAACGCTACCTTACAAAGCCTGGCGTTTGGGTTTCTCAGCACCTAACTACATGGAAGTCTGGATCGAAACAGCTGATGTTATTGATGTCGAAGGCCAAGTATACAGACGTGCCATGAGTGGAATAGCTGCGATACAGACTCCTCCCAATAACACGGGCGACCCTAGAGGCTGGCCGGAAAAGCCGGGGCCGGGCAAAGGTAAGAATGTAACTGGAGCAGACTTACCTAAAAAAATCTACGTCCGATGGCAATCATTGGTTGAACCTCAAACTTATAAAATGGTTATCGACATACCCGAGTCGACCAGGGAACTTATGCGCAAGGGTGAAAAAGCCTTTTGTGCTGCTGATGGAAAATGGATAACAGGCTACCGCGAGGTATTGGTAATAAATCTGGCACCCGGAGGGATGGCTAAAGTGTGGGTAATGGGATCGTGCCTGCCAGCGATAGAAGTGGCTAAGGTAAAAGCCGAGATTGACCCACGTGGACCTTATGAAGGTAACTCTGGCGGCAAGTACGACAAGCTATCCGACCAATCCAAAGCCTACGTCGAAAAGTTTGGTGTGCCCTATGATTCTTGGAAGTGACAGAGCCCAAGCAGCCTGATGAGTAATTTCTTGCGAACTACGATTTGCGCATTTTTGCTCAGTCGTTGCACATACGCCAACAGCGAGCCAATGCCTTACAAATCCTGGTACTTGGGGTTCTCGGCCCCCGCTTACATGGAGGTTTGGATCGAAACCGCCGATGTTGTCGATATTCAGGACCATGTATACCCACGTGCGATGAGTGGTCTTGCCTCCATGTTAAAGCCGCCAAACAATTCTGGCGATCCGCGAGGTTGGCCGAAAAGAGCTAGCATCGGCAGCGGTAAGCATGTGACAGGGGCCGACTTGCCCAAGCAGATTTATGTCCGCTGGCAGTCGCAGGTCGAACCGCAAACCTACCTGATGGTGATTAAAATCCCTGAGGTTACTCGGGAGATTATGCTTAAGGGTGAAAAGGTTTTCTGCGCTGCCGATGGGAAATGGATCACTGGCTATCGTCAGTCAATCGGTATAAGGCTGGTCCCCGGAGGTATTGCCAAAGTCTGGGTTGGCGGTCCATGCATGACGCCGATCGAGGTGACCACGGTAAAAGCCGTGATTGATCCGCGTGGCCCATACGAAGGTAAGTCTGGAGGTCACTACCGCCCCCTTTCCGCCGTTTCCAAGGCCTATGTCGAAAAACTTGGCGTGCCTTATGATTCTTGGAAGTGAAAGAGCCAAAGCAGCCTGATGAATAGTATCTTGCGAATAACGGTTTGCGCATATTTGCTCAGTGGTTGCACTTTCGCCAACAGCGAGGCAATGCCTTACAAATCCTGGCGCTTGGGCTTTTCGGCGCCGAATTACATGGAAGTGTGGATCGAGTCGGCCGATGTAGTCGATATCAAAGAGCAGGTTTATCCGCGAGCGATGAGTGGCACTGCTGCCATACAGACACCTCTTAACAACACTGGCGACCCTAGAGGGTGGCCCGAAAAGCCAGGAATCGGCAAAGGTAAGAATGTAACTGGGGCGGACTTACCAAAAAAGATTTATGTACGCTGGCAGTCTCTTGTCGAACCGCAAACTTACCAAATGGTGATCAACGTACCCGAGTCGACAAGGGCGATCATGCGCAAGGAAGAAAAGGCTTTTTGCGCATTTGATGGTAAGTGGATTACAGACTACCGCAACGCGTTGGTTATCAATTTGGCGCCCGGCGGGATGGCCAAAATATGGGTGATGGGGTCGTGTCTGCCAGCGATAGAAGTGACCAAGGTAAAAGCCGTAGTTGATCCACGCGGCCCATATGAAGGTAAGTCTGGCGGTAAGTACGACAAGCTATCCGACCAATCCAAAGCCTACGTCGAAAAGTTTGGTGTGCCCTATGATTCTTGGAAGTGACAGAGCCGTGACGCTCTAATGATTAGTTATTTACGACCTACCTTCTGCGCGTTATTGCTCAGTGGCTGTACATTTGCTAACAGCCAGTCAATGCCTTACAAATCCTGGTACTTGGGATTCTCGGCTCCTGACTACATGGAGGTCTGGATCGAAACAGCCGATGTCGTCGACATTCAGGACCGTGTGTTTCAGCGTGCTGGGAGTGGCATCGCGTCAATGCAATCGCCTCCCAACAATTCCGGCGACTCGCGAGGTTGGCCGAAAAGAGCTGCCATCGGCAGCGGTAAGCACGTAACAGGGGCCGACTTGCCCAAACAGATCTATGTTCGTTGGCAATCGCTGGTCGAACCGCAAACCTACCTGATGGTGATTAAAATCCCTGAGGCTACTCGGGAGATCATGCGTAAGGGTGAAAAGGCTTTCTGCGCGGCCGATGGAAAATGGATCACTGGCTACCGTCAGTCAATCGGTATAAGGCTGGTCCCCGGAGGGATTGCCAAAGTCTGGGTAGGTGGTCCGTGCATGACACCGATCGAAGTGACTACGGTAAAAGCTGTGATAGATCCACGTGGGCCGTATGAAGGTAAGTCTGGCGGTGAGTACGAGTCACTCTCCAATGAATCAAAAGCCTACGTCGAAAAGTTTGGTGTGCCCTATGACTCTTGGAAGTGAAAGAGCGACAACAGTTTAATGAAGAGCTTTCACGAACCACCTTGCGAGTATTGAGGCTTGGCGCCAATGACGCTTAAGCGTGATCACTGAGTTCCCATCCAAAACGAAAAAATCCAGCGCCTAGAAACGCTGGATTTTTTTTACAGATCAAGCGTCAGACCGGCGCTTTCCACCCCATCATCCGCTGCTGCGCAACCGCTAACAGGTCAAACCCATCCTGCGTCAGCAGATAAAGCGCGTGAGTAATGTGCGGAATGTCTTGAACATCACCGTGCTTGAAGCATTGGCAATGCAGCGTTTCAAGTAGCTGGCTGGAGGCTCTTACTCGCTGTAGCGCGGCTTCGAGAATGTCTTGGGGGTTGGCTTCGGTGTCGATTACCAAAGGACTTGAGTCGGTAACGTTGCTTTTGAGTGAACGATAACGATCTGGAAACGGTTTAAACGTTGGCATTGAAATTACTCGATGATTAATAAGTAATCGCCAGCACCGTGACCAAACGGTGGGTGGCGGCTGTGTACAGGCTTGGTCAACCGAAACCATCAAATCGGCTCGCCCGAAGGCGTCCAGCACACAGCCACCATTGCAACGCACTTACAGGACATAGATGTCCGCAGAGCGAATGATGGCACAAATATGTGAGATGGCATCAGGTGACCAAACCCGACCGCTGATTTTGCAGCGAGCCCAAACAGTAATCGCTCCCACCCGGCAGGCGAAAGTCGATAAGTCACCTACGCTTGTAGGACCCAGCCGAAGCTGCCGTCGCTTTATTACCCGGCGAAACATCCGACAGAAACACCCCGCACGACAGGCGGCGTTCAGCTGGGTTAACCATCGCTTAACGCCGTGGTTAAAAACTCAACACGACCGCACGCCCTCAGACGCTTCTGATGCCCAGTGCGGCAGGTTCGACGCCTTGATGTCGAGCTGATTTTCCGCCCGCTCTGGAGATCGCCTCATGAACACTCGCACCCTGATTTTTGCCACCGCCCTCACCTGCACTGCGTTTGCCGGGCTTGCCCAGGCCAACGACACACCCTCTTCCCAAGCCGTGCCCTATCACTACGGCATGCCGCTGAACGTGGGCAAAGTCGTGGCCCTGACAGAGCCGACGACCGACGAATGCAAAGTGATCACCGCCGATATGAAGTACATCGACACGTCCGGCAAGCCTGAAGAAATCACCTACAGGAAGCTTTCCGACGCGTGCAGTTATCAAAACTGACGGAACAGTCTGATTCGAAACCTGGCGGTTTTACTGTGAGGGTTCTGGCGTTATGCTCTAGCGCCTCCCTCACTGCCGCAAGGATTCGCCATGCAGTTGTCGTTTCGTACGTTGTCGATGTTCACCGCCGCTTTGTGTCTATTGCTAGCGTTGATCTGGGGCTTGATGCCGGACGAGTTGCTGGCGATCTGGGGAATTGAATATTCCACGGCGACAGGCCTTGTCGCCCGGCGCAGCGCGGTGGTGTTTGCGGCGCTGGGGTTGATTTTCTATTGGGTTCGAAACGAGGCGCCGTCGGTGACTCGCAGCGCGCTGTGCAGCGGTTTTATGGTGGGTTGTTTCGGTTTGGCCGCATTGGGTTTCGGTGAATGGCTCAATGGCCACGCCGGGCCGGGCATATTGCTGGCGGTCCTGGTTGAGCTGGCGCTGGGCCTGGGCTTTCTTCAGACCCGGCGCCTGTCGGTAGAACTCGAAACCGTGGGCTAAAGAGCGCTGCTTACTCTGTGCGGGATTTCCACGGACTGTTGTTTGGTGCGCAGTTCGGCGATCAGTTCGTTGATTTCCCGACAACCATTAAGCGCCGAAGCATCGATCCCGGTCACGTGCAGGTCAAGCGCGTCGGTTTGACCGTCCGCATACACCTTGACGGTCATCAACAACTCTGGGGACAGCGTGCATTGGCAGCGTTTAGGTAAAAAACTGCTTTCGATGATGTTGCGAAGTTCCAAGGCAGAAAGAAACATGGCGACCCTCTCCTTTGTGAGACTGCCAATAACGATCGACGCTGACTCATGTGTCATCCCGGCCAGCTTAAGAACAGCTGAAGCATAAAACATGCCTCGAATTTCGCCGTGCAGCTCATCGGTAAATCAATGATTTAGCGCCAGGGCTTATAAAAACTGCCGTGCAATTCGCAAGAAGCACCTTGAGCGCTCATGCAATCTGCACACAAGCCGCCACGGGTTTGCATTAACCCTTGCGCGCAGTAAGAATGCCGCCACGTACTTCATCACCAGCAAGGAGGCATCATGGGTTCTTTGACGTTCACTTCGGCTGTCGGGCTAATCGTTGCCGGACTGTCAACCGTGGCACATGCCGCGAAGCTTGAAACCGTCGCTCCCTTTCCAAAACCCGAAAGCGGTTTTACCCGCCAGGTCATTCACCTCGCCCCGCAAGCCAAAGAGGACGACTTTCAGGTTGAAATCCTCGCCGGCAAAACCCTGACCGTGGACTGCAATCGCCAACGCCTGGGCGGGATGCTTGAGGAAAAAAACCTTGAAGGCTGGGGGTACCCGTTCTACCGACTGGAAAACGTCATCGGGCCGATGAGCACGTTGATGGCCTGCCCTGACGGCAAGAGCAAAAAAGACTTCGTGCCGGTGGTCGGTGACGGCTTCATGTTGCGTTACAACAGCAAGCTGCCGATCGTGCTTTACGTGCCGAAAGACATCGAAGTCCGCTATCGGATCTGGTCGGCGTCGAGCAGGGTCGAGAACGCCGTTCAGGAGTAACCACACCCGGCCTCACGCCGGTGTGGCACTCAATGCCGCACGCTCGGCCACGTGGCGCAAACTGTCGAAGTTGATGTTGGCCCCCGAGTCGATCGCCACCAGCGTTTGACCCCGGGCACCGGTTTGCGCCACGTACTTCTTGATCCCGGCGACGGCCAGCGCGCCGGACGGTTCGGTGATCGAGCGGGTATCGTCGTAGATGTTCTTGATCGCGGCGCAGAGTTCGTCATTGCTGACCGTCATCACCTCATCGACGCAAAATCGGCAGACTTCGAAGCCATAGGCGCCGATCTGTGCCACCGCCACGCCTTCGGCGAAGGTGCCGACATTCGGCAGGACCACTCGCTCATCTGCTTGCAGTGCAGCGGCCAGACACGCCGAATGTTCTGACTCGACGCCGATGATGCGCACTTCAGGGCGCAGGTATTTGACGTACGCGGCGATGCCGGCGATTAAACCTCCACCGCCCACCGGAACAAAGATCGCATCCAACGGGCCTTGATGCTGGCGCAGGATCTCCATCGCCACCGTGCCTTGCCCGGCAATGACATCCGGGTCGTCGAAGGGCGAAACAAAGGTGCGACCGGTTTGCTCGGCCAGGCCCAGCGCATGATCGAGGGCGAACGGAAAACTCTCACCGTGCAACACCGCCTCTGCCCCACGACTGCGAACCCCGAGCACTTTCAGTTCCGGCGTGGTGCACGGCATGACGATGGTCGCGGCAATCCCCAACTCCCGCGCTGCCAGCGCCACACCTTGCGCATGATTGCCTGCCGAGGCGGTGATCACGCCACGCGCTTTTTGCTCATCACTGAGCTGAACCAGTTTGTTGTAGGCGCCCCGGATCTTGAAGGAGAACGTCGGTTGCAAATCCTCGCGCTTGAGCAGGACCTGATTGCCCAAGGCTTCGGACAACCCCGGTGCCGCTTGCAACGGCGTGCGCACCGCCAGTTCGTACACCGGCGCGGCGAGGATCTTTTTTACATAGTGCTCAAGCAAGGTCTGTTGGGCGTGCGTGCTGGTCATGGTCGTCTCCTGGCGTTGTTCGGGGCCCGAGAGACAGAAAGTAAAAACCCGCCTCTAGGGCGGGTTGGGTGCTGCAGTCGTGAGCTAGCCCGCCAGATAAGGAATGGCGGTAATAATGCTTGGCTGGCAGCGCAATACGGTGGAAGTCATGGCTGGAAATTAGCCTTGGGTTGATGGCAAGTCAATGGCCAATTTTCGTCTGGATGATTGTAGGACTGCTGCGCCCGAGCACGGACCGGCCGGCGCAGGCTGCGCCAGCTGCTACAGGGGCCGGTGCGACCACCGGGGTTATTTCAGGCCCACCTTGTACAGCGCGCCATTGTCCTCATCGGTCAACACATACAAGTACCCATCCGGGCCTTGGCGCACATCGCGGATTCGCGCCTTGAGTTCACCGAGCAATCGCTCTTCGTGAACCACTTTGTCGCCATCGAACTGCAAGCGAATCAGTTCCTGGCTGACCAGCGCCCCGATGAACGCGTTGTGCTGCCAGGCCTTGAATCGATCACTGTCGTAGAACGCCAGTCCGCTCAACCCCGGGGACTTCTCCCAGACATGATGAGGCGCCACCGTGCCTTCGGCGGACTTGCCTTTGGCTTCGGGGATCGGCTGGCCCGAATAGTTGATGCCGTGGGTTGCCAGCGGCCAGCCGTAGTTTTTCCCGCGTTCGATGATGTTCAATTCATCACCGCCCTGAGGTCCGTGTTCGTTCTCCCAGAGAACGCCGGTCCATGGATTGAGCGCTGCGCCTTGCGGGTTACGCTGGCCATAGGACCAGATTTCCGGACGTACGCCTGCCTGACCGACAAAGGGATTGTCGTCCGGCACTTTGCCGTCCGGGTAAATCCGTACGACTTTGCCTTGCAGCTTGTCGAGGTCCTGAGCCGTTGGCCGGTCATTGTTTTCACCGAGCGTGATGAACAGATAGCCATCACGGTCGAACACCAATCGTGAACCGAAGTGGTTGCCGACAGAAAGCTTCGGCTCCTGGCGGAAGATCACCTGGAAATTCCTCAGGGTTTTCAGGTCTTCGGACAATTGCCCCCGGCCTACCGCCGTGCCAGCCTTGTCCCCCGCCCCACCCCCTTCGGCATACGACAGGTAAACCGTGCGGTCTTGCTTGAAGTCGGGGGACAGCACCACATCCAGCAAGCCGCCCTGGCCTTTGGCCCAGACCTTCGGTACACCATCAATCGGGTCGGAGATTTTCCCGTCAACGCTGACGACGCGCAGATGACCGGGCCGCTCGGTCACCAGCATGCCCGTGCGATCCGGCAGGAATGCCAGCGACCATGGATGCTCCAGCCCCTTGGCGAGCGTGGTGACTTCCAGGGTGCCCTGCTCGCTTTGCAGATCCTGAGTCGTGGCCGCGAACACGGGGGCCGCAGCGGTGATGAGGGCGCTGACGCACAAGGTGGCCAGTAGGGTTTTACGCAACATGCACGCTTCCTTTTTTATCGTTCCGGTTCAACGGTTACTGGTGCCTGTATCGCGCGGAGGTGGATTGGGAATGAATGTCGGCGGGCTGGAGGGCGTTGATGGGGTCGAAGGATAACGGTTGCCGATGCCGCCGTTATCCAGGGTCGGAGGCCGTGGCACCGGCATGGTGTTTGGCCCGCGAATGGCCGGGGCACTGGATTGCGAGCCTTGCATGCTGTTCGGGTTGGCTCGGCGAATCGGGCTGTTATAGGGATTGCTGGAAGCCCCCGTCGGGCTTTGCGCCAGGAGCAATGATGACGATTGCACTGGCGATGCGTTCGCCAGACTGCTCAGCAAACAACTCAGCGTCAGGGTGGTGCAGCCGAGCACATATCTGTTCATGGAGGGAGCCTCTCGACGTGGATAGTGTCTTCGATAGCACGCTACGCCCGAGGTTCGGATTTGTTAACTAAAACCTCCTTCACAAGGTGTAACACGAGTTGACTACGCCGCCAGGCCAGGGCCACACAACCGGCTGAAACTTTTGCGTGAGGCCGCCGGTCACCTGATTATCACTTTCGGGAAGACGACCATGGCACGGGCAATCTGGAAAGGCGCAATCAGTTTCGGGCTGGTGCATATCCCTGTGGCGCTGGTCTCGGCGACATCCTCCCAAGGGGTGGATTTCGACTGGCTCGACAGCCGCAGCATGGAGCCGGTCGGGTACAAGCGTGTGAACAAGGTCACCGGCAAAGAAGTCACCAAGGAGCACATCGTCAAAGGTTTGCAATACGAAAAAGGTCGGTACGTGGTCCTCAGCGAAGAGGAAATCAAATCGGCGCACCCTTTATCCACCCAAACCATCGACATCTTTTCCTTTGTCGACAGTGAGCAGATCCCCCTGCAAAACATCGATACGCCCTACTACCTCGCCCCTGATAAACGCGGTGGCAAGGTGTACGCGCTGTTGCGCGAAACGTTGAGCAAAACCAATAAAGTCGCCCTCGCCCATGTAGTGCTGCACACACGTCAGCACCTGGCGGCGTTGATGCCGCTGGAGTCTTCAATGGTATTGGTGATGTTGCGTTGGCCCGCCGAAGTGCGCAGCCTCGATACGCTTGAACTGGGCAACGAGGTGACCAAGCCGGAACTGGCCAAGGGTGAACTCGATATGGCCAAACGCCTGGTGCAAGACATGAGCGCCGACTGGAAACCTGAGGACTACCGCGACAGCTTCGAAGACAAGATCATGGCGCTGGTCGAGAAAAAGGCCAATGAAGGCAAGATCGAGGATGTCGAGACAGCGACCGGTGAAGAGGCGCGCAAAACAGCGGATGTGATTGATCTGACCGAATTGCTTAAACGTAGCCTGGGAAGCAAGGGCAGCGCCAAAGCCAAACCGACGGCACCGAAAAAAGCCACTAGGACTTCTCGTGGTTAGCCAGGCCTTCAGATCAGAAAAATCAGCACGAGCAACCCGGCAAAGATCGCCCACTTTTCCAGGTAGTAGCGCTTGCGGTTGCGCTTTTTCAGCGCTTTGCCACGCAGGCGGATTTTGTAGATCCGGGTGAACAGGCGGTTGATGCCGCCGGTCCTGTCACCCGCATCGTTTGGCGCACCGGCCGCCGACATCACGGTCCGGCTAAACCAGTCGTTGAACACTGCCGCCCAGCGATACTTCATCGGGCGCTCGATGTCGCAAAACAGGATGATGCGGTTTTGCTGCGTGGTGTTTTCGGCGTAATGAATGAAGGTTTCGTCGAACATCACCGCTTCGCCATCGCGCCAATGGTAGTTCTGGCCGTCGACATTGATGTAGCAACCTTCTTCGTTCGGCGTTTCCAGGCCCAAGTGATAACGGTAGGAACCGGCATAAGGATCGCGATGACGGACCAGCCTGGAACCCGGTGGCAGTTCTGCGAACATCGCGGCCTTGATCGAAGCGATGCCTTGGACCAATTCAGTGGTGCGCGGGCAGAGCTTCATCGCCGAAGGATGGCTGTCGCCGTACCATTTCAGGTAAAAACGTTTCCAGCCCGATTTGAAGAACGAGTTGAAGCCGACGTCGTTGTATTGATCAGAGCGTTTGATTTCGCCGGCTTTCAACAGGTTCTGGCCTTCAGCGCGGATGTCTTGCCAATGCGCCTGCAACGGGCTCAAATCCGGAAAATCAGCTGGATCCAGATACGGTTTGGTGGGGATTTTCGAAAACAGATACAAGAAGCAATTGAGTGGCGCCAGAAACGAAGAGTGATCACTCAACTGGCGACCCAACCTATGGCGCACGCGCCCACGCAAGTGCACGTATGCAATGGAGACCAGGTAAATAAAGGCAATGATCAGTTTCACAATAACCATCACACGTTGGACGTGAAAACGAAACGGCGGCCCTGGTAGCATCGTCGCCAGGCATGTACCGGCTGTCGTTATCGTGTTGAAAAATTGCATTTTAGCCGCTGGTCGTCACAAAAAGTTAGCTTCCAGCGGTGAAAATCTGTTGGTGGATACCGTCAATGCGATCGAGCGGGCTCAACGCCCTATCGTTTAAAGAGCCAGACCAGTACAATCGCCGCCAAACATTACGCGCCCCCCTTGGTTGATGACGGGAATGAACCCCGTCTCAGCGCACTTCGACTCGGGCCAAGCGCTCCATATGCTGCTGTCCACTTATTGCCAGATGGACCTTCCGCTTCTGACCGGGATGCATTTCCCGTGGTTTGAATACCGGAAACGGGTACTGAATCGGTACTGCCGCAACCCTAGCTACTCTGAATGCTTCGCAGGAAAAACCTTTGATCTCTACAGCTAACATCACGATGCAGTTCGGCGCCAAGCCGCTATTCGAAAACGTTTCGGTCAAGTTCGGCGCGGGCAACCGCTACGGCCTGATCGGCGCCAACGGTTGCGGCAAGTCGACTTTCATGAAAATCCTCGGTGGCGACCTCGAGCCGTCCGGCGGCCAGGTCATGCTCGAGCCGAACGTGCGTCTGGGTAAATTGCGCCAGGACCAGTTCGCCTACGAAGAATTCACCGTGATCGATACCGTGATCATGGGTCACGAAGAGCTGTGGAAGGTCAAGGCCGAGCGCGATCGCATCTACTCGCTGCCGGAAATGACCGAAGAAGACGGCATGGCCGTGGCCGAGCTGGAAACCGAATTCGCCGAAATGGACGGCTACACCGCCGAATCCCGTGCCGGCGAGCTGTTGCTGGGCCTGGGTATCGGCATCGAGCAACACTTTGGCCCGATGAGCGAGGTTTCCCCAGGCTGGAAACTGCGTGTATTGCTGGCTCAGGCGCTGTTCTCCGATCCTGAAGTGCTGTTGCTCGACGAACCGACCAACCACCTGGACATCAACACCATCCGCTGGCTGGAAAACATTCTGACCCAGCGCTCCAGCCTGATGATCATCATCTCTCACGACCGTCACTTCCTGAACAGCGTGTGCACCCACATGGCTGACCTGGATTACGGCGAGTTGCGTCTGTTCCCGGGCAACTACGACGAGTACATGACCGTAGCGACCCAGTCCCGCGAGCAACTGCTGTCGGACAACGCCAAGAAGAAGGCGCAGATCTCGGAACTGCAATCGTTCGTCAGCCGCTTCTCGGCCAACGCCTCGAAAGCCAAGCAGGCCACCTCCCGCGCCAAGGCAATCGACAAGATCCAGCTGGCCGAGGTCAAGCCTTCGAGCCGTGTGAGCCCGTTCATCCGTTTCGAACAAACCAAGAAGCTGCACCGTCAGGCGGTCATCGTCGAGCGCATGGCCAAAGGCTTCGACGGCAAGCCCCTGTTCAAGGACTTCAGCTTCCAGGTTGAAGCGGGCGAGCGCGTAGCGATCATCGGCCCGAACGGTATCGGTAAAACCACCCTGCTGCGCACCCTGGTCAACGAACTGACCCCGGATGCCGGCACCGTAAAATGGACCGACGCCGCCGAGCTGGGCTACTACGCCCAGGACCACGCACACGACTTCGAAGACGACTGCAACCTGTTCGACTGGATGGGCCAGTGGACTCAGGGCGGCGAGCAAATCGTTCGCGGCACCCTGGGGCGCATGCTGTTCTCCAACGACGAGATCCTCAAGTCGGTCAAGGTCATTTCCGGTGGTGAGCAAGGCCGCATGCTGTTCGGCAAACTGATCCTGCAAAAGCCGAACGTGCTGATCATGGACGAACCGACCAACCACTTGGACATGGAATCCATCGAGGCGCTGAACCTGGCGCTGGAAAACTACCCGGGCACGCTGATCTTCGTCAGCCACGACCGTGAGTTCGTATCGTCGTTGGCCACCCGCATTATCGAACTCAGCCCTAGCGGCGTGATCGATTTCAGCGGCACCTATGACGATTACCTGCGCAGCCAGGGTGTAGTGTTCTAAATAGCTGCCCTGCTTCAACTGAAAGCCCTGTCCTTGTGACGGGGCTTTTTGCATTTCATCGATTGTTCCCACGCTCCGCGTGGGAATGCAGCCCGGGATGCTCCGCGTCCCTTCCGGAACCGAACGTGGAGCGTCCGTTGAGGCATTCCCACGCAGAGCGTGGGAACGATCATCGCCACAACAAAATAGTTAGCCTGCTTTCTTTTATTTCAAGCCCACGCCATGATGCAGCTCTCCCACCGCCGCCCGCGAACGAGCCCTCATGTCTGCGCAGCAGTTGCCCCCGCAAAGCTCCCTGACGATCACCCTGCAGATCGTCTCTATCGTTTTTTATACCTTTATTGCCTTCCTCTGCATCGGTCTGCCGATTGCGGTGTTGCCGGGGTATGTCCATGAACAACTGGGTTTCAGCGCGATCATCGCGGGGCTGACCATTGGCTCGCAATACCTGGCCACCTTGCTCAGCCGCCCGATGGCCGGGCGCATGTCGGACAGCATTGGCACCAAGCGGGCGATTGTCTACGGGTTGTCGGGGATAGTGCTGAGCGGCGTGTTGACGCTGATTTCGACGTTGCTGCAGAGCATGCCGCTGCTGAGCCTGTTGATCCTGATTGCCGGCCGTTTGCTGCTCGGGATCGCCCAAGGCTTGATCGGCGTCGGCACCATCAGTTGGTGCATGGGCCAGGTCGGCGCAGAGCACACCGCCCGTTCCATTTCCTGGAACGGCATCGCGTCGTACGGCGCCATTGCCATCGGTGCGCCACTGGGTGTGGTGATGGTCGCCGACTATGGTTTCGCCAGTCTGGGGATCGCACTGTCGCTGCTGGCGCTGGGCGCGTTGCTGCTGATCCGTAACAAACCGTCGGTGCCGGTGGTTCGCGGTGAGCGGCTGCCCTTCTGGGCGGTGTTCGGGCGCATTGCGCCGTTTGGTGCAAGCCTGAGCCTGGCGTCCATCGGTTATGGCACGCTCACCACTTTTATTACCTTGTACTACGTCAGCCGTGGTTGGGCCGGTGCCGCGTATTGCCTGACCGTATTCGGCGTCTGCTTTATTCTGGCGCGTCTGTTGTTCATCTCCAGCATCAGCCGGTTCGGTGGATTCACTTCGGCCATTGCCTGCATGTGCATTGAAACCGTGGGCCTGGTGCTGCTGTGGCTGGCGCCTTCGACGGGTTATGCGCTGATCGGCGCGGGCCTGACCGGTTTTGGCTTGTCGCTGGTTTACCCGGCGCTCGGCGTCGAGGCGATCAAGCAAGTCCCCAATTCCAGTCGCGGCGCGGGCCTGAGTGCTTACGCGGTGTTTTTTGATTTGGCACTGGCGATTGCCGGGCCACTGATGGGCGCGGTGGCGTTGAACCTAGGGTATACGTGGATATTCTTTAGCGCGGCGTTGTTGTCGGTAACCGGGTTGGGTCTAACGCTGCTACTCAAACGCCGTGCAATGGCCTAGCCAACACTCAATCCTGTAGCAGCTGGCGAAGCCTGCGTCCGGCTGCGTAGCAGTCGTAAAATCAGCCGCTAAGGTGTTTCAGGTAGACCGCGTTGTCAGGGTTTGCGACTGCTACGCAGCCGGACGCAGGCTTCGCCAGCTGCTACAGGGGTTGCGGTGTTCACTGATCCGCGGTTTGCAGACCTGCGCGGGTTGCGATGCCCAGGGTGCGGGAGAAGAAACGCCCGGCTTCGGAAATCATGTCGCGATGGATGCCTTCGCGGTCGACCCCATCGGCGTCGGTACACAGTGCTGGCATGGCAATGATCTGCTCTTCGTTGCACGGGGCCATGAACACGAAATGCCCCGCGCCGGCCAACAACTTGAAGTCGGGGGCAATCGGCAACTTGCGCGCAAGCGCCGCTGCGTTCTTGTCGAACGCGACCAGTTTGTCGCCGTCGCCGCTGTAAAGCAGCACCGGCACATGCACATCGGCCAGGGTGTGACGGCCGAACTTCAAGCTCAGCGGCGCCATCAATAGCAACGCATGCACGCGCGGGTCGGCCACGGGTTGAAGGTCATCGCGGTCGACGATCAATTCACCCTTGGTGTTGCAGGCATCGCGGTCGTCCGGGCGTTCCTCGCAATACCGACGCAGACGATCCAGGTCAGGCGTGGCACCGGACAGGATCAACGCCGTCTCACCGCCCGCCGAATAGCCAATCACCCCGACCTGATTGGCATTGACGAATGGCGCGAGCATGCGATCACCCAAGGTAGCGGTGATGGCTTCGGAAATCTGGATGGGTCGGCCGTAAAGGTTACTCAGCGTACCGAGGCGGCTGTGGTCTTTGGAGTTGTCGCCAGGATGGATCACCGCGACCACCACAAAGCCTTTGCGCGCCAGCGAGGTGGCGAGGTCGTGCAGGGCCAGCGGGGTTCCGGTGTTGCCGTGGGACAGCATCAGCATCGGGAAGCGCCCGATGGCAACAGCGCTGTCTTCGCCGGCTTCGACGGTGTAACCCTCGATTTTACTGGTGTGCTCCCTGTCACTGGAGGGATAGAACGCGATGGCGTGCATCGGTTGCAAATCGAGGGGGTCGAGAAAACTCATCTCATGGAAGCCGACGCTCCAGTGAGGATGTGGCGCAGGCGCGGCGTGCACTGAATTCAGGCTGCTGAGCAGGCAAAACAGTAACGTTGCACAAAGACGCACCATAAGGATGCCCCACCATTTTGTTACTTGACCGGAAAGCCCGTTCTCCTCGGATCATCGAGGCAGCGGCCTTGTACCAGCATTTGCGGCCAACAAGGTCATTGCAGAACGGGAACGTTAACCCGTTATTGCATAACCTGGGCCACAACCTGAAACGGCCAGAAACAAAAAACTCCGTATCTGGCACTTGCGTGGCCAGAATACAGAGTTTTTTGGGGTATTGCCCTAGCAGTTTGCTGCCTTTACGCAAGCCTTACGCGGCGGCGAACAATTGCTCGCTGATTTGCGCTTGAGCATCGCTCATGGCTTTGGTGCGAACTTCGTCACCGTAGGCCAGGCCGTGGGCGCGGACGAACTCGATGTCGGTGATGCCGATGAAGCCGAACAGCACTTTCAAGTACTCTTCGTGAGCCACACCCGTGGCTTGACCGGCATGCATGCCACCGGAAGTGGAAACGATCACGACTTTCTTGCCACCGCACAGGCCTTCAGGGCCGACTTCGGTGTAACGGAAGGTCTGACCGGCAACGGCGATGCGATCGATCCAGGCCTTGAGTTGGGTCGGAATGGTGAAGTTGTACATCGGCGCGGCGATCACGACGGCATCTGCGGCGAGGAATTCGGCCAGGGTCTTGGCGCTCAGCTCGGCTTCGTGCTGTTGCGCGGCGTTGCGCAGTTCAGCGGTAGTACCGGCGGCGACCAGGGTCGTGGCGGAGAAATGGCTGATGGCATCAGCCGCCAGGTCGCGGTAGGTAACCACGGCGTTTGGCTCTGCAGTTTGCCAGGCTTTAACGACTTCGCTGCTCAGCAGACGGGAAGCCGAGTTGTCACCAAGAATGCTCGAATCGATATGCAACAGTTTCATGTGGGATCTCCAGGTGAGGATCGCCACGGGGCGATCTGATGGAGAGAATCCTACAGGCGAAACCAATAGCTGATTAGACTGCAACAATGCGATAGTTCGTCCCACTGATAGAACAGTCGAGCAACTGTCATGCAAGATCTCAATGATCTCTACTATTTTGCCAAGGTGGTTGAAGCCGGCGGCTTCGCGGCGGCAGGTCGCGTGCTCGGGATTCCCAAATCCCGCTTGTCGCGCCGGATTGCCGAGCTGGAAGAACGCCTGGGCGCGCGCCTGCTGCAACGCACCACTCGGCAACTCAAGCTGACGGCGGTGGGCGAGCGTTACTTGCGCCACTGTCAGGCGATGCTGCTGGAAGCCGAAATGGCCGATGAAGCGGTCGCCAGCATGTCCAGCGAACCGCGCGGGCGGTTGCGGGTGTCCTGTCCCGTCGGCCTGGCGCATGAAATGCTGCCGACGGTCATTGCCCGATTTCTGGACAAATACCCGCAGGTACAACTGGAAGTCATGTTGCTCAATCGCCGGGTCGACCTGGTGACTGAAGGCGTCGATGTCGCCTTGCGCGTGCGTGAACTGGGCGACGAAGATCCGTTGCTGGTGACCCGTCGCCTGCGCCAGGCGCAAATGGCCATGGTCGCCACCCCGGATTTTTTGCACGGACGTGAAATCAACCAGCCCGAAGACCTCAGAAACCTGCCGGTGCTGGGCGCCCTCGAAGCCGACCGCATGGTGCATATCCGCCTGCTCGATCTCCAGGGAAAAAGCGTCGAGCTGAGCCTGGAAGCGCGATTGGGCATCGATGACTTCATTGTGCGCAAGGCCTGCACCCTCGCCGGCCAGGGCTTTACCCTGTTGCCCATGATGTATTGCGAGCAAGAGCTGGAAGCCGGTTCGCTAGTCCAATTGCTGCCCGACTGGTCATTGCCTGGCGGCTGGCTACAAGCGGTCTACCCTCATCGGCGCGGGGTGATGCCGGCGGTTCGCGCCTGGCTCGACCATTTGATCGAATCATTCAATGCCTGTGGGGACCGACTGATATGAAGGCTGGACGTATGAGCGAACAGGATGTCGCGCAGTTCTGCCTCGCGCTACCGGGTGCGCGGGAGGACTATAAATGGGGAGGTGTGCGGGTGTTTTCGATTGCAGGAAACAAGATGTTCGCCTTGCAGAACCTGCGTGGCGCATCGCTGGCCTTCAAAGTCGACAAGGACCTGTTTCTGGGGCATTGCGACCGACCGGGCATCCACCCAGCTCCCTATCTGGCGAGAGCCCAGTGGATCATCATGCAAACGCCCTACCCGCTGGGCGCCGAAGAACTGCAAGGCTTGTTGCAACGTTCCCACCAACTGGTGGTGAGCAAGTTGCCCAAGCGTACCCAGGTTGGATTGCTGCTTTAAAACAGTGCCAACAGGTGGGCGCCGAGGAACAGCTGATCGATCCAGAACACCTGATGCAACAGCACAATCAGCCAGAACAACAGCTGAAACGAGACTTTGCGAGTCTTGTGCCGGAACACTTGCTGAGCCAGCAACGCGCCAGGCCAGCCGCCGGCCAGTTCGACCGCATGCAAGACGTTTTCCGGCGTGCGCCAGGTATCGGCGCGGGCCTTGCGCTTGTCACTCCAGTACAGGAAAAACGCCAGCACACTGACGCCCCCATACGCCGCCAGCGGAATCAATGACACCCCGCGCAGCCAGAGCAAAACCGACCCTGCCAACGGCAACGCGCACAGCGCTGCGAAAACCAGCAGCTTGAGTCGTAGATGCTGGATGTGCTCGCCCCCGGACCTGCGCCCGGGGTTGTGGCGCGTGCCGGCGTCACTCATGGTTTGGCCGCGGACCAGTCGACCCAACCAAATTGCCAAGTGGCCAGAATGATCAGGCCGAACACGATGCGATACCAGGCGAACGCCGCGTAGCTGTGGCTGGCGATGAACTTGAGCAAGCCACGGACCGCGATCATGGCGAAGATGAACGCCGTGACGAAACCAATCGCGAACACCGGGAAATCCGCTGGCACGAACAGGTGACGGTATTTGAAGCCCGAGTACACCGCCGCAGCGACCATGGTCGGCATCGCCAGGAAAAACGAGAACTCGGTAGCGGTCTTGCGCGACAGGCCAAACAGCAACCCGCCGATGATGGTCGACCCGGAACGCGATGTACCTGGAATCATTGCCAGGCACTGAGCGAAACCGACTTTCAACGCATCTTGCCAAGTAATCTCGTCAACGGTTTCGGCGTGCACTTCGTGTTGGCGCTTCTCGGCCCACAACATGATGATCCCGCCCACAACCAGCGCGGTGGCGACAGTAATCGGGTTGAACAGGTAGTGGTGAATCAAGTCGGAGAAAATCACCCCCAACACCACGGCTGGCATGAATGCGATCAGCAGATTGGCCGTGAATCGGCGAGCGCTCGGTTGGGTCGGCAACCCCGTGACCACATCGAGAATCTTGCGGCGAAATTCCCACACCACCGCCAGGATCGCGCCCAATTGAATAATGATGTTGAACGCGATAGCACGTTCACCACCGAAGTCGAGCAAGTCGGCCACGATGATTTGGTGCCCGGTACTGGAAATGGGCAGAAACTCCGTCAGCCCTTCTACTACGCCAAGTATCAATGCCTGAAAGGCGGTCCAAAGATCCATCAATCCCCCAAGAAGCGATGCCCCCAGGCATGCCCCGTTAGTTTTCTTAAAACGTTCATTGCGCTGAGCGTAGTTGAAGTTCCGCGCGCACAGGATCCAGACGAAACCGTAAAAATTCCGTGAAAAGCTGCAAGGATTCAGGTTTTTCCGCGCGGGGCCGAAATCCTAGCAGACATGCCTTTATAACGCTGCCGCGGAATAGGACTTGGGTCGCATATGCCCGAACGGCAAAGCGTGGTTGGATGCTGGCAATCGTTTATTACAAGAAAAAGAAAATCGGAGTGACAGCGTTATGAACAGCTTACGCAGTGTGTCGATCAGCCGGCGCTTGTGGCTCATCTTGATCGTGTCGGTGGTGATGCTACTGATATTGGGCATGCTGATGCTCAAGCAGATTCACGACGACCTTTATCAGGCCAAGGCCCAGAAAACCCAGCACGTCGTGCAGACCGCCAGCGGCATTCTGAATTACTACCATGACCTGGAGACTGCGGGCACCCTCACCCGCGATGCCGCGCAGAAGCAGGCGCTGATGGCGGTTCGCGGGTTGCGCTATGACCAGAATGACTACTTCTGGATCAACGACCTGACGCCGGTGATGATCATGCACCCGGCCAACCCCAAACTCGACGGTCAGAACCTGTCGGCCATCCGCGACCCGGACGGATTCGCGGTGTTTAACGAAATGGTCGCCGTGGCCAAGGCCAAGGGCGCCGGCGTGGTCAATTACCGCTGGCCGAAACCTGGTGCCAGTGCTCCGGTAGAAAAAACCTCCTACGTCAAACTCTTCGAACCCTGGGGCTGGGTGATTGGGTCGGGCGTGTACATCGATGACATGCAGGCCGAGTTTTATGGCCAGGTCTGGAAGGCGACGTCCCTCGGCGTGGTGATTGCCCTGGTGATGGCCCTGCTGGTCATGCTGATTGCGCGCAGTATCGTACGTCCGCTCCAGGAAACGGTGAATGCCATGGCCAATATCGCCAGCGGGGAAAGTGACCTGACCCGCAGCCTAGAAACCCATGGCAACGACGAGGTGGCGCAACTGGCGCGACACTTCAATGCCTTTACCAGCAAGTTGCGCCAGGTCATTACCCAATTGCAGGTGTCCGCCAGTGACCTGGGGCAATCGTCCAGTGACTTGGGCAATGACGCCACCCAGGCCCAGCAGCGCAGTCAGCAGCAATCACAGCAAATGGAGCTGGTGGCCACAGCGATCAATGAAGTGACCTACGGCGTACAGGATGTGGCCAAGAACGCCGAGCATGCGGCCAGCGAGATGCGCGATGCCGAATCTCAGGCACAGCAGGGACAGATCAACATTGACGGAAGCTTGCAGCAGATCGACAAACTGTCCGGCACCATCGATCAAGCCGTGGAAGTGATTCGTACCCTGGCCACAGAAAGCACGCAGATCGGCAGCGTCCTGGAGGTGATCCGTTCCATCGCCGAACAAACCAACCTGCTCGCCCTCAACGCTGCCATCGAGGCCGCGCGGGCCGGTGAACAGGGGCGTGGTTTTGCGGTGGTGGCCGATGAAGTGCGCCTGCTGGCCCAGCGCACGCAGAAGTCGACAGCGGAGATCCAGTCGATGATCGAGCGCCTGCAAAACCACTCGGAAGCGGCGGTCAAGGTTATCGGCGACAGTAGCCGGGCATCGCAACTGACCATTGAACAGGCCGGGCTGGCCGGTGCGAGTTTAACGGCAATCGGCCAGGCATTACGTAACCTCAACGGGTTGAACGCATCGATCGCCAGTGCGACGTTGCAGCAAGCCCATGTGGTGGAAGACATCAATCAGAACGTGACCCAGGCTGCACAGTTGTCCCACAGCACCGCGCTGGCGGCGCAACAATCGAGCGTGGCCAGTGTGCGATTGAAAGACCTGAGCGAACAGTTGAACGGGTTGCTCAAGCAATTTCGCGTGTAACCCCCCTGTAGCAACTGTCGAGCAGCGCGAGGCTGCGGGCGGCGACGAAGTCGTCGTAAACCTGCGAACGCGGCTGTCCTGACACGTCGTGGGGCCCCGGACGCAGCCTCGCGCTGCTCGACAGCTGCTACAGCGCTGGTTCTACTTGGCGGCGGCTGCCGGTACAATCCGCCCCCACTTCGCTTTCCCAAGGAACCTCCATGTCCGGGCTTGAACTGTTTGCCGCTGCCCTCGGTGTAATCGCCGTCTGGCTGACCGTCAAACAGAACCCCTGGTGCTGGCCGATCGGTCTGGTCATGGTGCTGCTTTATAGCTGGATCTTTTTTGAGGTAAAGCTGTATTCGGACATGCTCCTGCAAGTGATCTACGCCGCGCTGCAACTCTATGGCTGGTGGCAATGGACCCGCGCAGGCGAGGCGAAAACCGGTCGGCAGGTCAGTCGCCTCGATGGCAAGTCGGTAGCCCTTGGCCTTGCGGTCGGCGCGCTGGGCAGTGCGCTGTTGGGCGCCGCCATGGCGCACTGGACCGATGCCGCCCAGCCTTGGCTCGACGCCGCACTGACCGGTTTCAGCCTGGTTGCACAGATGTGGATGGCGCAAAAACGCGTGCAATGCTGGCCACTGTGGATTGCCGTCGATGTGGTTTTCGTCGGGCTGTTTATCTACAAAGGCATGTACATCACATGTGCCCTCTATGCACTGTTCCTGCTGCTGGCAGTGCAAGGCTGGCGTGAATGGCGGGCCGACCCGGCGCTACGCACATGAAGGTGCTGGTGCTGACGGGGCCCGAATCCAGCGGCAAGAGCTGGCTGGCGGCCGAGTTACAAGGTCATTTTGGCGGCGTGCGAGTCGATGAATTCGTGCGTTGGTTCATCGAACAAAATCCCCGCGACACCTGCCTGGACGATATTGCTGAGATCGCCCGTGGCCAGTTGCAATGGGAAGATGAAGCACGTTCCCGACAGCCTCGACTTTTAATTCTCGACACCCATTTGCTGAGCAATATCCTGTGGAGCAACACCTTGTTTGGCGACTGCCCTGCATGGCTTGAGCCCGCGTTGCTGGCCCGCCATTACGATCTGCACCTGCTGCTGTCACCGGAGCAGGTCGAGTGGACGGACGACGGCCAGCGTTGCCAGCCCGAACTGAGTGAGCGCCTGGCATTTTTCACGTCGACCCAGACCTGGCTCGAACAACACCGCCAGCCGTTTCAGATTATTCAGGGAAGCTGGACACAACGGCGGTTTCAGGCGATTGAAGCGGTGAGCCATCTGCTGGATTGCTGAGCCTTCATTGGGGCGATTTCCCCAGTGATCCCCCCTGTTTTGGGGGGAAAGTGTCCACTCCTGAAACACTCATCTGCCCGCAAACAGGCTGTTTCAGCGCTCTTCATCATCTTGTCATGGTACTTGTTAAACCGTTGAAACACATCAGCGCAAACCCCCGTGCTAGAGCTTTGCGTCGGGAATAGTCGGTAAAGCCCCGCCCCGGTTGTCTCACGCATGAAACATTGAGCGTATCGCACACTTTTCACAAAAGCCTAACCCATTGAATTAACACAACAATTCAAAAGCGGCACAGCTTTCGCTCTCTCCTTCCCAACGCTGACTAGGGCCAGCCCACAAAAGAAGGAATTGCTGCCGTGGGGACTTTCAACAAAGGCATTTCAAAAGGTATTTCATACCTGCTGCTGATCGGATGTGCCGCCGGTTCGGTACTCAGCCTGAATGCTCAGGCCGATGGCAATGGCGTCATTACTCTCAAACGCGATGTTCAGCCTATTCCTATTGGCCGGAACGGGGGCAAAGACCCCTATCCGACCACAGTCAACGCCAACCCTTCACAACGCATCAATACAACCATGACCAACACTGAGTTGAGCGACGGTGAGTTCGCCAGCGTGGCCAGTGGTTCGACCATCAGCGGCAACGTCAACCCGAACACAAACGGTGGCAGCATGCCAGGCCTCAACGTCGTGACCAATCCCAACGGCATGCCAGGCATGAGCGCCGGCCACGGTGGTGGTAGCGGTGCCGCGATTTCCGGAACCATCAACCGGGCCATGAGTTCCGGCCTGGCCCCACTGACCAGAATGGCCGGAGGTCAATGACATGAATCGCAGCCTCATTTTCCTCGCCCTGTTCGCCAGCGCAAGCGCCATGGCCGACTCCGGCGTCGCCAGCATGAACAACGCCAACATCCAGGATTCCGGCGTCCAGTACAAAGGCAACTTCAACGTCAACCAGGCGGCCGGGGATCAGTTGCAACAAACCAACACCCGGGCTATCGCCATCGGCACCAATGCCGGCGCGTCCACCCACATCAACCAGAAAATCGATACCCCCGCCAACCCTTCGATGAACGCTACTTCCACGATCGGTGGCACCTCTTTCAGTAATGGCAACGGTGTACTGGGCGTTAACCAGAGCGCCGGGGCCAACAACCAAATGGCCAACGCAATGCGCGTCAGCATCAGTGCTGCACCGCAGAGCGTCGACGATAGCGCCCTTTCCCAACAGAACGTGGCGTTGTTACCAAACTCAGGAGCAACTGGACCCCAAACCGGCAGTCGCCAGGTCGTTACCAGCGACCAGGCCTTCACCGGCAGCCGGGGGATTATCCAGGTGAACCAGAGTGCTGGGGTGGGGAACCGAATGGCTAACACCCTCAGCATCCGGGTCGCTGACTGACCCAAACGCAGTGCGATTAGAAAGTACCAACACTTAACCAACTAATAAGCACGGAGAAACACCATGAAACCTACAATGGCCTTAAAACCACTGGTTTTCGCTCTCGCAGCAGTGATGGCAATCGCAGCACAAGCAGGCGGTCGTGATGATGATCACGGTCATGGCAACGGTCACGGCAACGGGCATAACAACCATCAGCCTAAACACCCTACTTTTGAAGAAATGCTTTCAATCTCTGCCGGTGCCGGCGCCACTGTGATGGACCAACAGGACAGCAGTGACAACGGGGTATTGAACCAAGGCACCAAAAACGACGCTAGAGCTGACAGCTCGTTGAATAACTCCAACGGCAACATGGGCGCCAACGTTGCAGCCGGTGACGGCAACCAACAAGACAACGCCGCCGCTTTGGCCACTGCTGACGAAAGCTTTATCTTCGGCTCCGCAGTCGCTATTTCCAGCGCGACTCAAAACAACACCGGCAACACCGTTCTCAACTACTCTAATACCAACAACGCAAACCTGAACAACGCAGGCAATAGTGGCTCAGGCAACATTGGCATCAACGTGACGGCTGGCGATTTCAACCAACAGAAAAACAACCTGGCCATTGCTGTATCCGGCGGTCGTGTAGCCGCAGCAGCAGCCGAAGCCAACCAAACCTCGACGGGCCTGTCCGTGTCTAACTATGGCACTGAGACCTTCAAAAAAGACGAGCTCAAAGGCACCTTCTCTGCTCATGGCAAGTTCTATGCTTCAGGCAAAGCAGTGTCCAAACCAGCTGACGATGATCATGGCCACGGCTATGGTAATGACAACAAAGGCGGTCATGGAGACCACGACGGTGGCACAGTCAAATCTGACTTCACTGCAGTCGGCACCTTCGATCTGGCCGGTGTGACCACTCAACAAGTGCTGACCCCTGATGGCTGGAAAAACCCTGTGACCAACAATGCAAGCATGACTAACTCGATGAACAACTTCTCCGGTAATGGCGGAGCCAACGTATCAGCCGGTAACGGCAACCAACAAAGCAACTCGCTGTCCATCGCCGCAGGTTGCAAAGCCTGCCTGTAATCGCGATCGCAATGAAAGCCCCGGAAACGGGGCTTTTCCACAGTCCCAAAAGGCGTAATCGATCATGCGCAAGACTGCCCTTTTCGCCCTACTCTGCCTGTCTGGCCTGACTCAGGCTGCACAGATGCCAGTAGCCGCCCTGCCTGGCGGCGTGCTGGTCTATAAGCAGGTACAGAGTTTGCGTGAGCGCAAGTTTGCCGACATCGTCGAACAGAAAACCGATTTCAGCTGCGGCGCCGCCGCACTGGCCACGGTGTTACGCCAGGCTTATTGGCTCGACGTCGATGAGGAGCACATCATCAAAGGCATGCTGGTCAACGCTGACCAGAACCTTGTTCGTACTCAAGGTTTCTCCATGCTGGACATGAAGCGCTACATAGAAAGCATCGGCATGCGCGCCAGGGGCTACAAGATCCCACCTGAAAAGCTGGATTCAGTAACGATTCCGGTGGTGGTACTGATGGAAATTCGCGGCTACAAGCATTTCGTGGTGATGCAGCGTGCGGACAAGCAGTGGGTCTACATCGGAGACCCGGTACTCGGACACAAACGCTACTCCCATGATGACTTTGTCAAAGGTTGGAACGGCATAGTCTTCGCTATCGTAGGTCCCGGTTACGACAAAACCAATGCATTACGCAGTCCACCGGTACCGCTGACAGCCAAGAACAAGCTGGATACCTTCAACCCTGTCAGAGATGCTGAGTTGATGGATTTTGGTTTCATACAGAGCGACTTCTTTTAATCGCCAAATGATGATATTGGAGCAGGATGCTCCGGGAGCAGCAGATGAAAACCTCATACTGGCTGGCCGCTGTGTGTCTGGCAGCGAGCGCATCAGGCTATGCCAATGGATTCAAGCCAATCGAAGTAAAGGATCAGGAACTCGCCCAGTTGCGCGGTCGTTATGTGATGCCGGGCCGTATTATCAGCTTCGGCGTTGTAATGAGCAGTACCTGGCGCAATGCCAGTGGTGACGTCATCGGGGCGGCGACGTCCATGCAGATCCAGGCGGCAACGATCAAACCCGAATTCTATGTATCAACCATCAAACAATCAGGCAATTCCGGTCCTGGCGGTACACCTGAACAAGGCACCGGCAATGTAGTCGGCGGCGCTGGACTGTCCACCAGCCAGGGCATTACCCAAAGCGTGCGTGCAGCTGGCGATAGCAACACCGCTTACAACAACGTTTCGATCGATGTGAAGGAAGCTAACCAGGCACCGGCGCTTGTACCGGGGCAGGGCCAGGCTTTGCTGGCAGGGCAAACGATCAGCGGCAGCAACGCCGCCGGTAGCGTGGCAGTGACTGCCACTGGGGGTGGCGTTCAAATGGCAATTACTGCCAACAACAATCAAGGCAACGCGTTGCAACAAGTGGCCCAGGGCGGATTGCTCCAAAACACCCGGCTGATGGGCAACAGCAACATGGTTAACAACCTTACCCAGCTCAACGTAGTACTCAATAATAATGGCCCGAGTGCTGGCGCATTGGACTGCAACCTGACCCAACTTAACGCCCTCCGTACCTTGGGATATTGAACTACGCTCAGTCTCGATCATTGGGTTTAAAGGGACGGCTTATTCATGTATCGATCAGTATCACTGCGTGCAGTTGTTTGTCTGAGTGCTCTATTTCCGGCCGCCGTGCTTCATGCGGCACCCAACTCGGATGTAGAGGCCTTGAAGCAGGAACTTCTGGAGCTAAAGCAACGATACGAAGTACAACAAAAAGCCCTGGCGGTGCTCGAACAACGGGTCCGCCAGGTAGAGGATCAACCCGCAGCTCCCCCACCGAAACGCCTGGCCAAGTCGCCAGCCGACATGAGAGGGAACGCGGTAGCCGCAGGGACTGGCGCAGCAGCAGCATCGGGGGGCGCAGCCGGGGGCAGCGGCAGTTCTTATGGCCAGTCGCTGGCCGATGATTCACAACCGGCACAGAGTGTGTCCAACCTGTATGACGAAGCCAGCGGGTTCTTTGGCGGCGGCAAATTCAGCGTCGAGACCGGGATCACTTACTCCCGATACGACACCCGCCAGCTGATCCTCAACGGTTTCCTGGCACTGGACTCGATCTTCCTGGGCAACATCAACCTCGACCGGATCAAGGCCGATACCTGGACGCTCGATCTCACCGGTCGCTACAACTACAACAACCGCTGGCAGTTCGACCTGAACGTGCCGGTGATTTACCGCGAGTCGACTTATCAGTCCGGCGGCGGCAACCAGGGCGCGGCCAACGTTACAACCGAAGACACGGTCACCAGAGACCCGACGATTGGCGACGTGAACTTCGGGATCGCCTACAAGTTCCTGGACGAATCGGTGAATACCCCGGATGCCGTTGTCACCTTGCGGGTCAAGGCGCCGACCGGCAAGGACCCGTTCGGGATCAAGCTGCGTCAGACCGATGCCAACACCAACCTGTTCGTGCCTGACACCCTGCCAACCGGTAACGGCGTCTGGTCGGTCACCCCGGGTATTTCGCTGGTCAAAACCTTCGATCCGGCGGTGTTGTTCGGCAGCTTGTCTTACACCCACAACTTCGAAGAATCCTTCGACGACATCAGCGCTACCGTCAACCAGAAAACGCCAGGCAAAGTACAAATCGGCGACAGCTTCCAGATCGGCGCTGGTATTGCGTTCGCGCTGAACGAAAAGATGAGTATGTCGTTCTCGGTGTCCGACCTGGTGCAGCGCAGAAGCAAGCTGAAACAGGATGGGGGTGACTGGGAATCCGTGGTCGCCAGCGATGCCAACGCCGGTTATTTCAACATCGGCATGACCATTGCTGCTACCGACAACCTGACCATCGTACCCAACCTGTCCATGGGCATGACGGACGATGCCCCGGACTTCCAGTTCAGCCTGAAATTCCCTTACTACTTCTAACTGTTTCAAGCCCAAGGAAAAGGCCCGCTGCGACGTCAATCGCAGCGGGCCTTTTCGTTTCACCGCGCCCTAGCGGATCTGGTGCTTGTGCAGCAATCGGTAGAAAGTCGGTCTGGAAACGCCCAGGACCCTGGCGGCAACGCTCAGGTTGTCACTGTGCCGATTGAGTACATCGCACAGTGCCTGGCGCTCGGCACGGGTCTTGTAGTCTTCGAGGGTGCCCATGGGGGTGGCAAAGGCTTGCTGGCTGATCAACCCCAAGTCTCGCGCTTCGATCTGCCGCCCCTCGGCGAGCACCAACCCGCGCCGCACCCGATTGGCCAGTTCACGGACATTGCCCGGCCAATCATGTTTGCCCATGGCAATCAGTGCGTCTTCGCTGAAACTGCGAGGCCGTCGGCCGGTTTCGTGGCTGTAGAAATGGGAGAAGTGGTTGGCCAGCATCGACAGGTCGCCGTGACGTTCACGCAGAGGTGCCGTCACCACTTGCAGGACGTTCAGGCGGTAATATAAATCTTCACGAAAACGCTTCTTCTCAATGGCGGCCTCAAGGTCGACGTGCGTCGCCGCCAAAACCCGCACATCCACCGGAATCGGCTGACTCCCACCTACGCGTTCGATGTGTTTTTCCTGTAGGAAACGCAACAGATTGGCTTGCAGTTCCAGCGGTAAATCGCCGATTTCATCAAGGAATAATGTGCCGCCGTTCGCGGCTTCTATCCGCCCGACCTTGCGCTGGTGAGCGCCGGTGAAGGCGCCTTTTTCATGGCCAAACAACTCGGACTGGATCAAATGTTCTGGAATCGCACCGCAGTTGATCGCCACAAAGGGTTTGCTGTGACGCTGGGACTGCCGGTGCAGCGTGCGCGCGACCAATTCCTTGCCCGTGCCGCTTTCACCGCGGATCAAGACCGGTGATTCGGTCGGTGCCAATTTGCTCAGCAACTTGCGAAGTTCGCGAATCGGTTTGCTGTCGCCCAGTAGTTCGTGTTCTGGCTGATCGATGTGAATCGTGCCCTGCCCACGCAGGCGCGCCATGCCGAATGCCCGCCCCAGCGTGACCTGAACCCGAGAGACGTCAAAGGGCAAAGTATGGAAGTCGAAAAACCATTCGCACACGAAGTCCCCGACATTCTGCAAGCGCAGGACTTCCTGGTTAAGGACCGCGATCCACTCGGTGCCGCTGCGGCTGATCAGTTCTTTGACGGCTTCGGGACGTTCCAGATGAAAGGGCTGTAATCGCAACAAGCCGACGTCGCAGGTTCTATCGGCGGCGTTCTCCAGGGAACAGCTATCAACATCCCACCCCACCGAGCGCAAACCCGGTAACAGACGATGGCAGTCGTCACAGGGGTCTACTACTAACAGACGTCGTAACGCAGGCGCTTCGATCATGACTGTTCCTTGGCGCCAAATTTTAGGAAATATTAGTAAAAACAGTCATTTGGCGGACTTGGCTGTAACATTAGCAAGAATTTGACACACCCTTGTATCGATTGACTATAGAGAGGCTGCTTAAACAGTTATAAGAACGACTTGGTTAGTGACCTAACGAGTTGAACCTTTCATTCAGCTTTCAAATCAATACCCCTGCATTGAGTATATGAAAGAAAGTTGAAATTTCTTTTGTTTGTGTGTGACCTGACCCCATGTTGGGGGCATCAGTACAAGTAACCAGCCGAACGGTAAGCCCAACCGACGGCAGATCACTTGATTGGGCACACAGAGAGAAAATCCTATGACCGCCCCGCTCCGTATCAACGAAGCTCTTTTGATTGCCGACCGCGCTTTTAAACCTTTCCAATGCGTGGCCTGGGCCCCACAAGACGGCAATGGTGAACTCAGCATCACCGTCATCGACCGCACCAACACCCACATTAGCCGCGCCCAAATCCCTAGCAGCGAGTATTCCGACCCTGCGCAACTCGAACACCTGCTGCAGCAGGCACGCGCCGAGTTGAGCGAGAAAGGTTATCAGCTGCAATCATGGTCCATGCCGCACTAAGGGTCTCTGCGGACTACTTCAACGTAGTCCGCCCCCTTGCCTTCTTTTAGTTGGCTGTTTTAACAGTTACAGCGCATCCAACACTCTAACTTTTTCGCCTCGAATTACTTGGCGCACTTGTCTTTGGTTCGAAAAGACACTGTTCTGGCACAGTGCGACCCTCCGCCTGTTAGTTA
This sequence comes from Pseudomonas sp. OV226, assembly GCF_003148705.1. Classification (NCBI taxonomy): domain Bacteria; kingdom Pseudomonadati; phylum Pseudomonadota; class Gammaproteobacteria; order Pseudomonadales; family Pseudomonadaceae; genus Pseudomonas; species Pseudomonas sp. OV226. The sequence goes on from NZ_QGGS01000015.1 coordinate 123,982, forward strand.
TGACAGTTGTGTGATTGCCCATTCAGGGATTGAATGTTTCACACAGGCAGTTGCCCTCCCGCCCCCCGGTTTCGGACAGCTCGCAAGGAGAGGCGCGCATGCCACACCAGACTGCTTTTGCCCTACCTGTATCGCGGTATACGGCTGGCGATCTCGATAATAGTTTCGCCGCCCGCGGTAAAGCCCAGGTGTATTTCGCCGGGAGTACGTCAAGTATCGCCAACAGCGTGGAAATTGACTCCAGTGGCCGCGTGCTGGTGGCGGCGACGGTTGGCCTGCGAGGTGGTAACTGCTTTGGCCTGGCCCGTTTACTGGAAGACGGTTCGGCGGACCTCGCATTTGGCCATAACGGCAGCGTTATCGGGCAGTTCCAGCGCGGCTTCGAAGCCATGGCGGGCAAAGTGCATCTGTTGGCCAACGGACACATTCTGGTGGCCGGGCTGCACTATGAAGACACTCACCGAACGCTTCCAGCCTTGGCGCTGTTCGATTCCCAAGGTCACCCGGTCAGGCATTTTGGTGACAATGGGATCAGTGTCATTCGCCTGCCGGGAAACTTGTCCCTGGGCACCCGCGATGTCTGGCTTCCCCCTGGCGTTCCAGGCGCCGAAGCCTGCGACGTGCAAGTGCTGGCTGACGGCGGGATTCTGCTGCTGGCCAACCACCATTTTGAACTGGCCGATCATGTCGGCCTGTTGATACGCCTTACCCGCCATGGCCAATTGGATACGTCCTTCAATGGCCGCGGCTTTGTCATCGTCCGGCACCTGCTGATGAACTCCTGGCTCAGTAGCCTCATGGTGCAACGAGACGGCCGGATCATGGTCGGCGGATCGATTAATTTCCCCGTGGAAGGTTTACTGGCGCGCTACCTCCCCGATGGCCGTCTGGATGACTCTTTCGCCGTGGATGGCTTTATGTCGTTCAGGGCTGAAGAGCGGGGCGCTCAGGTCAACCAGGTCATCGAGATGGAAAATGGCGACCTGCTGTGCTTTGGCAGCAGCCGCGACCCGATGCACTGCCTGGCCTTCAAACTACACAGCAATGGCCGCCCCGATGTTCACTGCAACGGCGGCCAGCCACAACTACTGAACATCGGTCACAGCGGTTGCCAATGGACCGCCGCCCGGCATCAGGTAGATGGTCGAGTGCTGGCAGTTGGCGCCACAAACGGCGGCGTCGAAGCCGATTTCCTTTTAGCCCGGTATTTGCCGGGTGGGCAGCTGGACCCCGGTTTCGCCGAAGGCACCTGCTGGGTTCGCACCCGCCTGGGCCGCAGCCTGGATACCGCTATGTCGGTAGCGGTTCAAGCTGATGGAAGAATCGTCGTAGGCGGTTATTCGCTGGATGGCAACTACAAGGCCGTTGTGGTGCGCTATCTCGGGTAATCCATTACCTTTCCCGGACTTGATATTCCCATCTTGTTACGGCAAGTTGCGCGCTTCTTTAAACAAGGAGTAGCCGATGTCCGGTTCAATGGCCCAGGCGTTCGCGCACAACTTTCTCGGCCACTCACCTCGCTGGTACAAGGCGAGCATTCTCGGTTTCCTGATTCTCAACGCACTGGTGCTGTGGACCGTCGGCCCCGTTGCGGCCGGTTGGCTGCTGGTGCTGGAGTTCATCTTTACCCTGGCCATGGCACTCAAGTGTTACCCGCTGATGCCCGGCGGGTTGCTGCTGATTGAAGCCCTGCTGCTTAAAATGACCACGGCACAGGCGCTTTATGACGAACTGGTGCATAACTTTCCGGTCATCCTGCTGTTGATGTTCATGGTGGCCGGCATCTACTTCATGAAAGACCTGCTGCTGTTTCTGTTTTCGCGCTTGCTCCTGGGGGTTCGCTCCAAGGCGCTGTTGTCGTTGATGTTCTGCTTTCTCTCGGCATTCCTCTCGGCCTTCCTTGACGCATTGACCGTGACCGCGGTGATTATCAGTGCGGCCGTGGGGTTTTATTCGGTGTATCACCGCGTTGCCTCGGGCAATGATCCTCGCCAGGACAGCGAGTACAGCGATGACCAGCAATTGCCCACGCTTCACCATGGCGACCTCGAACAGTTTCGTGCCTTTCTGCGCAGTCTTTTGATGCACGGTGCCGTCGGCACGGCGTTAGGCGGTGTCTGCACACTGGTGGGTGAACCGCAGAACCTGCTGATCGGCCATGAGATGGGCTGGCATTTCTCCGATTTCTTTTTGAAAGTTGCCCCCGTCTCACTGCCGGTACTGGCCGCCGGTTTGTTGACCTGCGTGCTCCTGGAAAAACTGCGCTGGTTCGGCTACGGCACACTGCTGCCGGACAACGTTCGGGCGGTGCTGGCCAACTTTGCCGCCGAAGACAACGCCGAGCGCACTTCGCGCCAGCGTGCCGCCTTGCTGGTGCAGGGTGCCGCCGCGTTGATCCTGATTGCAGGGTTGGCGTTTCACATCGCGGAAGTCGGCCTGATCGGCTTGATGGTGATCGTGTTGATCACGGCCTTCACCGGCATCACCGACGAGCACCGTATCGGCAACGCCTTCAAGGACGCCATGCCCTTCACCGCGTTACTGGTGGTGTTTTTTGCGGTGGTCGCGGTGATTCACGACCAGCAATTGTTCACACCGCTGATCCAGTGGGTACTGGCACTGCCAGCCGACCAGCAACCGGGCATGTTGTTTATTGCCAATGGCTTGCTGTCAGCTATTAGTGACAATGTGTTTGTGGCGACCATTTACATCACCGAAGTGAAACGCGCCTTCATCTCCGGCCACATGAGCCGTGAACACTTCGAGACACTGGCCATTGCGATCAATACCGGGACGAACCTGCCCAGCGTGGCGACGCCCAATGGACAAGCCGCGTTTCTGTTTTTGCTGACCTCGGCAATTGCCCCGCTGATTCGCCTGTCGTACGGCTGCATGGTGTGGATGGCGTTGCCGTACACCGTGGTGATGGGTGTTCTTGGGTGGTACGCCGTTAGTTTCTGGCTGTAACACAGAACAATAACTGTAGGAGTTAGTCAGCGAGCGAGGATATAGCGCTCGATCGCCTGGGCAGCACCGTCTTCGGTGTTAGGCCCGGTCACCACATCCGCCTGGCGCTTGACGGCCTCCTCCGCCTGCCCCATGGCAATCGACAACCCGGCACGATGAAACATCGCCGGGTCATTGCCACCATCGCCCAGCGCGGCAGTCTGTTCCAGCGGCACACCGAGATGCTCGGCCAGTGTCGCCAGCGCCGCGCCCTTGTTCGCCTGCATCGCGGTCACGTCCAGATACACCGGTTGTGAGCGCGAGACCTGGGCCTGGCCTGCGACATTGGCCAGCAATTGCGCTTCCAGTTCGATCAGCAACCCGGTGTTGTTGCTCGCTGCGACAATCTTGTCGATGCGCTCCAGGTAAGGTTCAAAACTCTCCACCACTATGGGCGGATACCCCAGGCCATGCTGTTCCCGGGGAACCATGGGGCCGTTTGCATCCTTCAGCAGCCAGTCGCCGCCGCTGAACACCCAGACTTCGATGTCCGGCAGATCGGCGAACAGCGTCAATGTGGTGAGCGCAGCCGTCGCCGGCAAGTAATGGGCAACCAGCAAACTCCCGTCCGGATTGACGATCGTGCCGCCATTGAACGCCGCCGTCGGCAGATCGACACCCAACGCTTCAATCTGCTGCAACATCGCTTTGGGCGGGCGCCCGGTGGCCAGGCTGAACAGCACGCCCGCCTCGCGCAGCGAACGTACCGCCGCAATGGTGCGCTGGCTGAGCGTGTGATCAGGCAGCAGCAAGGTGCCGTCCATGTCACTGAGCAGAAAACGGATGGGCTGCTGCGTTTCCCCCTTCATCCGAGGCTGTGCCAAACGCGACCGTCACGGGCCAGCAGCTCGTCGGCGGCTGCCGGGCCGTCTTCACCGGCCGCGTAACTCTGGACCGTTGCGTCCTGCTGCCAGGCATCGAGGAACGGCTGCACGGCGCGCCAGCCATTCTCGATATTGTCGGCGCGCTGGAACAGCGTCTGATCGCCCGTCAGGCAGTCGTAGATCAGCGTTTCGTAGCCGGTGGACGGCTGCATTTCGAAGAAATCCTTATAGGCAAAACCCAGCTCGATATTGGCCATGTTCAAGGCCGGGCCCGGTCGTTTGGCCAACAGGTCGAACCACATGCCTTCGTTGGGCTGGATCTGGATCCGCAGATAGGTCGGTTGCAACTCATCGACCTCGGTGTCGCGAAATTGGGCATACGGCGCCGGTTTGAAACAGATGACAATCTCGGTGTCGCGCACGCTCATGCGTTTGCCCGTGCGCAGGTAGAACGGCACGCCGACCCAGCGCCAGTTGTCGATCATGACTTTGAGCGCGACGTAGGTTTCGGTATTGCTGTCGGGCGCCACGTTGTTTTCCTGGCGATACCCCGGCAACGGCTTGCCGTCGACTTCGCCCGTGGCGTATTGACCGCGAATCGAATTGGCTCGGGCGTCTTCGGTAGACCAAGGGCGAATGGCCCCCACGACTTTGGCTTTTTCACCGCGTACCGCATCAGCGCCAAACGCCGCTGGCGGTTCCATTGCCACCATCGCCAGGAGCTGGAACAGGTGGTTGGGCACCATGTCCCGCAGGGCGCCGGTGTGTTCATAAAAACTGCCACGGGTTTCCACGCCGACGGTTTCGGCGGCAGTTATTTGCACGTGGTCGATGTAATGATTGTTCCAGAACGCTTCGAACAGGCTGTTGGAAAACCGGCTGATCAGAATGTTCTGTACGGTTTCCTTGCCCAGGTAGTGATCGATCCGGTAGATCTGGTTTTCCGTCATCACTTTGAGCAAGCAGGCATTCAAGGCTTCTGCGGTTTGCAGATCGGACCCGAACGGTTTTTCGATGACCACCCTTCTGAATGCGTCGGGTGTTTCCACCAGCAAGCCTGCGGCGCCGAGGCGACGCACCACTTCGCTGAAGAAACGTGGCGCGGTGGCCAGGTAGAACACCGCATTGCCAGTGCCGCTGGCGGCGATTTTCGCCGCCAGCGCTTGATAAGTGCTGTCGTCCAGGAAGTCGCCCTGGACGTAGCTGATGCCTTTGGCCAGCTTGGCCCACACCTGCGGGTCAAGGGCTTGATCGCCCTTGCCCGACTTGGCCGCCCTTTCGCTTCGAATGAAATCTTCGAGCTTGCGAGCGAAGGCTTCGTCAGTAATGGCGTTGTGATCCACGCCGATGATCCGCAAGCCATCACCCAGCAAACCATCGCGACTCAGGTTGTACAACGCCGGCATCAGCAGGCGCTTGACCAGGTCACCGTGGGCACCGAACAGGAATAACGTGGTGGGCGGTGCGGGTTCTGCCTTGGATTTCTTGCGGATCGCGTGGGTCATTTTTTCGCAGTCTCCACATGGCCGCCGAAGCCGAAGCGCTGGGCCGAGAGAATCTTGTCACCAAAGGTGCCTTGCCCACGCGAACGGTAGCGCGAGAACAGCGAGTTCGACAGTACCGGTACCGGCACCGATTGCTCCATGGCGGCTTCGATGGTCCAGCGACCTTCACCGCTGTCAGCCACGGAACCGGAAAAACCGTCGAGTTTCGGATCGCTGGCCAGCGCGTCGGCCGTCAGGTCGAGCAGCCAGGACGACACCACGCTGCCACGACGCCAGACTTCGGCGATGTCGCCGACGTTCAGATCAAAGCGCTGATCTTCCGGCAGGTTGGTGCTGGACTTGGTTTTGAGGATATCGAAACCTTCGGCAAAGGCCTGCATCATCCCGTACTCGATGCCGTTGTGGATCATCTTCACGAAGTGGCCTGCACCTGCGGGGCCGGCGTGGATGTAGCCACGTTCGGCGCGATCGTCATCGGACTTGCGGTCCTTGGTGCGCGGGATATCACCCATGCCAGGTGCCAGGGTATCGAACAGCGGATCAAGGCGCTTAACCACCTCGGCATCGCCGCCGATCATCATGCAGTAGCCGCGTTCCAGGCCCCAGACGCCGCCGGAAGTGCCAACGTCGATGTAGTGCAGGCCTTTTTCCGACAAGGTTTTCGCCCGGCGGATGTCGTCCTTATAGAAGGTGTTGCCGCCGTCGATGATGGTGTCGCCGGCTTCGAGCAAGGTGCTCAGGGTGTCGATGGTGTCTTCGGTCGGCGCGCCGGCCGGCAACATGACCCAGACCGCACGCGGTTTGGCCAGGCCAGCCACCAGGGCCGGCAAGTCTGCGGCGCCCTTGGCGCCCTCGGCAGTCAAGGTGTCGATGAAGGCGGTATTGCGGTCGTAAACGACAGTGGTATGCCCATTGAGCATCAGGCGCCGCGCAATATTGCCGCCCATGCGGCCCAGTCCAATGATCCCGAGTTGCATGTGCTGATGCTCCCTACTACAAATAAAGTGTGTCAAAGGTATAGCCCAACGTGACTCATGGGGTTAGTCCAGAGCGTTGGCACATAGTTTCCGGGCATTGTGCCCGATCCTGATGGATAACGTCGGTAATCGCGCCGAAGACACAACGACCATGAAAAATAAAAAAGTTCCCTTGAGGGGCAAAAGAAATCAAAATCAGCGCCGATAGTAGATCAGCACCTGATTGCAGGGGGCGGTTCTACAGTTGAGTCAACCATTTGCGAGGTGAGCAATGGGCACAGTACACGCAGCACGGCCAGCACAAACCCTTTACGTCACGATCCATCGTGATGAGTTGCGTCAGCTAAAAGAAGAGCGCGACCTCTTGAAGCAGGAACTTGCGAAACTGCGCCAGTTGACTCAAGGCACCCAATCACCACCCCTGCCCGTCACCCAGCACGCCCCCCACGCCTGATCTGCTCAGGTGATTCGGAAACAGTCTCGAACTGTTTCCGACCTCGTTTTTCACAATTTTTTCACATTTGCCTATTGATACTGCCGCCCCCCTTATTGCCGCTCGGTTTTCGGGTGGTTTCTGTTCGTCGGCAATGGATGGTTCGACGTTGAAGTGATTTCTGGCTGGAGCGTTGAATGGCATTGTTTAAACGCAGCAACACGTCTGCGAAAGGTCTCGATTGGGCAGCACTTCTCTGGTTATTCCTGTTCTTCTGGTATTTTTCCGGTATCACTCAATTACTCATTCAACTGACCGGCACCTCGGGCTTTTCCGGGTTTCGCCAGGCCTTTGTGATGAGCGCCATCTGGCTTGCACCGATGCTGTTGTTCCCTAAACAGACGCGTGTGATGGCGGCAGTGATCGGCGTCGTGCTGTGGGCCTGTTCGATGGCCAGCCTGGGTTATTTCTTTATCTACCAACAGGAATTTTCCCAGAGCGTCATCTTCATCATGTTCGAATCGAACATCTCTGAAGCCGGCGAGTACATGACCCAGTATTTCGCCTGGTGGATGGTCGCTGCATTCCTTGCCCATACGCTGTTCGCTTATTTCCTGTGGACCCGCTTGCGCCCGGTGGTCCTGCCGCGCTGGCAGGCACTGGTTGCCGCGACGGCGATCGTGATCGCCGTGGTTGGTTACCCGCTGGTCAAACAGACCGCGCGCACCGGCAGTTTCGCGGAAGGTTTCGATAAGTTCGAAACCCGCATCGAGCCCGCCGTGCCTTGGCAGATGGCCGTGGCCTATCACCGCTACCTGGAAACCCTGGCTGGCATGCAAGACATGCTGCACAGCGCAAGCAAGATCCCCCCGTTGAAAAACCTGACGGACACGATGGCCAACCAGCCCGCGACCCTGGTGCTGGTGATCGGCGAGTCCACCAACCGTCAGCGCATGAGCCTCTACGGTTACCCGCGCGAGACCACGCCGGAGCTGGACAAGCTTAAAGATCAACTGGCGGTCTTCGACAACGTCATCACCCCACGCCCTTACACCATCGAGGCGTTGCAGCAGGTGCTGACTTTCGCCGACGAAGAACACCCGGACCTTTACCTGTCTACGCCGTCGCTGGTCAGCATGATGAAACAGGCGGGCTACAAGACGTTCTGGATCACCAACCAGCAGACCATGACCAAGCGCAACACCATGCTGACAACCTTCTCCGAGCAGGCCGACGAGCAGGTGTACCTGAACAACAACCGCAATCAGAACGCCGCCCAGTACGACGGCGATGTCATCGAGCCGTTCAACAAGGCACTGGCCGATGCCGCACCGCGCAAGCTGATCGTTGTGCATTTGCTCGGTACGCACATGAGCTACCAGTACCGTTACCCGCCGACGTTCGACAAGTTCACCGACCGCAAAGGCGTGCCGGACGGCGTGCGCGACGATCAGGTGCCGACCTACAACAGCTATGACAATGCCGTGTTGTACAACGACTTCGTCGTATCGAGCCTGATCAAGGACTACGCCAAGTCCGACCCGAACGGCTTCCTGCTGTACCTCTCCGACCACGGTGAAGATGTGTTTGACTCCGTGGGGCACAGCACCCTCGGGCGCAACGAGAACAAGCCGACTGCGCCGATGTACACCATTCCGTTCATGGCCTGGGCTTCGCCGAAATGGCGTGAAAACCATGACTGGAGCTTTGCCGCCGACCTGAGCAGGCCTTACAGCAGCTCGCAACTGATTCACACCTGGGCCGACCTGGCCGGGTTGAGTGCTGATGAACTGGACCGCAGCAAAAGCCTGGTCAGTGACAGCTTCAAGCCGCGCCCACTGATGATCGGCAACCCTTACGAGCGTGAGGCCCGCCCGCTGATCGACTTCAGTTTGATGAAGCCTAAAGTGGCTCCAGCCGTCGTTAAACAGTAGCTCCATTCAGGGGCCGGTTCCGGCCCCTTTTTGTTGCGCATCGCGCAGTTCCTCCTCCCCCTTTTCAATCACGGGCGCCCGGCTCTGGCGTGCTCATTCCCATTTGACGGAATCGGCAGATAATGTCCCTGCGACATAGCTTCATGGACGAAAGGCCCTGAACCCGTAATGGGAGGCACCCATGAAATATACGACCCTGATCGTTGCTGGCCTGATGACGTTCGGCTCTGCCACTGCCTTTGCAGAATACGGCTCCGAACGCATGCAGTATTACTACGAGACTTTGCATCTCGCGCAGCAAAAGGCAAATGGCTTTGAGGTCAAAAACATTGAACTGCGCGTCCCCAGCGATCAAACCGCACAAATGACCGAATCCTACAGACCGAAGTAATCGAAGCCAGCCGGGCGTCCTGATGGACGCCCTTTTTTATGCCTGCTCGAAAGCGCTCAAGTGCCCCCGGTTAAAGGTTCTTGGTCCAGAACAGCATGCGGCCATGGGCCGGGTCGAACATGCCAGCGGCAAAACCGAACTTGCCGTAAGACGCTTGCGCGACGGCGTTACCTTCAAGGACTTCCAGGGTGATCTTGCAGCAGCCACGCTGGCGGGCAATGTCTTCAACTTTTTGCAGCATTTTCTGGCTCAGGCCCAGGCCACGAAACTGCGGCACCACCGACACGTCGTGAACGTTGACCAGCGGTCGGCAGGCAAAGGTCGAAAAGCCTTCGAAGCAGTTGACCAGCCCCGCCGGTGCACCGTCGACAAAGGCCAATACACTGAAGGCGTGGGGACGCTTGGCCAGCTCCCCCGGCAACTGCTGCAGAATATCTTCGGGCAACGAATGCCCTCCGCCCATCGGGTCTTGGGCATAGGCATTGAGCACCACGCCAATGGCTTCGGCATGCACCGGGTTGGTATAGCTGGCCTGAAGTACAAGAATGTCTGCGGATTCCATTTCCATTGTCGCTATCCCATCAAGTAGTTCCGGCGCGTCACTCGCGCCGCGAAGTCGATGGACAGTATCGCGAGTCGTCATCATCGACAACCTGAACCTGCCTCAAACACCCCATATCAGCGTCTCGGTCCATCCCAACTCGGCAAAGTCCGCCGCTCTCAGCCCCGACTCGCCGGCACAGAAAAACTCGTCCAGTTGAGGCGGTGCGACCGAGGTGCCGCTGAGCATGGCATGGACCTGGCCGCGATGATGAATCTGGTGCTCAAACAGATGAGACAACAAGCGCAGACGGCTGTCGTGTTGCGGTGTGTCCCGGGCAATGGTCACGACTCGCCCCAAATCTGCATCGCGCAGTTGCTCGCAGTAAGCGATCAGTCGATTGTCCACCAGTGATTGCTCACGCTTGAGATCTGCTCCGAGGGTGAACGGCTCATCCACTTTGAAAAACACGTAGCAATCGGGGTGCGGATCGTCACCGCGCAATTCGCGTTCCAGCGCATCCACGTAAAACCAGTCGCACGTCAGGATGTGATTAAGGGTGGCAAAAACACTGGGGAAGAAGCTGACGCGTGGCGCCGCCAGTTCCGCCGGACTCAATTGACGCCAGGCGTTGGCGAGTCGATGGTTGGCCCAGGCATTTTGATAGGCCATGGTCAGCAAGTGATGAGACAAGGGTTGATGCATGATCGCGGCTCCCAAGTATCAAGCGTCGGCAAAACGCTTTAGCTGCATTTCCTGTAACCGGCTCAAGGTGCGGCGGAACGGGAACTCCAGATACCCCTGCGTGTACAGGGCCTCCATCGGCACCTGCGCTTCGAGGTACAGCGGCACCTTGCGGTCGTAGCACTCGTCCACCAGCGCAATGAAACGCCGCACGCCATCGTCGTTGACTGACAGTTGCGGCAACTCACGGTCCCCCGCCACGACGCGCTCGACACCGTCTTCGGTACCTCGGGCGATACGTCCTTCACGTTTTTTGGCGCTGAGGTTCGGCACTTCACTCAACAGGATAGCGCTGTAGGTGTCACACAGCGCCATGAAGTCCATCGCCGAAAAAGGCTGCTCGCACAGGTCGGTATAACGACACCACAGCACGCTGGCACTGGCTTGAACGACATTGACGCAACGGTAGCCAACCGTGACCGGCTCGCTGGACACTGTCTGGCCGACGGTCAACGCCTTGAACACGTCGCCGAGCGCGTCGGGATGCGCGGCATCGGTCACCCAGTAACGCTGCAAGGCAGTGCCCGGATGCAGGCGATGATCTTCGCTGCCTTCCACGGCGATCACCTGCATGTGTTGCTTGATCGCCTCAATGGCGGGCACGAAGCGGTCACGATTAAAGCCATCGGCATAGAGCTGATCCGGCGGCTGATTGGACGTACACACCATCACCATGCCTTGCTCGAACATCACTTGGAACAAGCGCCCGAGAATGATCGCGTCGCCGATATCGTTGACGAACAGCTCGTCAAAACACAGCACCCGCACTTCCTGGCTCAACTCGCGCGCCAACGCCTTCAAGGGGTCGGCGGTGCCAGTCAGTTGAAACGACCGCTGGTGCACCCAGCCCATGAAATGGTGGAAGTGTTGACGCCGGGCCGGCACGCGCAGGCTTTGATAGAACTGATCCATCAACCAGGTCTTGCCGCGCCCGACCGGCCCCCACAGGTAGACGCCAGTGATTGGCGTGTGACCTTCAAGCAACGCTTCGTGGCATTTTTGCAGCGCCCACACCGCGTGTTCCTGGGCTTCGTCCTGGACGAAACCCAAGTGTTCAACGGCGTGTTGCCAGGCGCTTAACGGAGAGTCGACATTCATGCGCGGGAGTATACGTCCGATCTGTAACCACTGCCGAACGCCGCACACGGGCTGTAGCAGCTCGGCCTGTAGCAGCTGCCGAGCCTGCGAGGCTGCGTCCGGCGACGCAGTCGTCGTAAACCCTGCGAATGCGGTTTTCCTGTTACACCGCAGAGCCTGATTTCACGACGACTGCGTCGCCGAACGCAGCCTCGCAGGCTCGGCAGCTGCTACAGCACGAACGCAGACACGGTAGCTGCTACAGAGAGATGTCCAGCCGGGCGATCTTGCCCTGGTCGTTAAGGCGGAACATGTAACGCAACTCAAGCGGGCTGCCGGGAAACGTACCGGAGATCAGGTTGTGTACCAGCACTTTGCCCGTGCGCTGCTGCACATCCAGCACCTCGACCCGGGGTTGATAGCGCTGCGCGGTGTCTTCCATCCATTGGGCAATCGCGCGGGTGCCGATCTGGTGCTGACCCTCATCGAACACATTGGCGTCCTCGGCAAAAAAACTGGCGACCCTGGAGGTGTCACGCGCATTGGCGGCGGCAATGTAAGCAGCGATGGCGGGCGCCAGTGAAGAGGCGGGATTGGACATGTTTGCGGCTCCTTGTCAGTTGATTCTGGAGCCATGCTAAAACAAGCCTGTGTCAGTTCTTGTCAGGAGTGAAACGCCCGGCCTCATCCAGTTGCATCTGCTTGCGCCAGATACGCAGCAAGTCACTACGCCGCCCCGGATATCGCTCGCCCTGCTCATTGGCGGCCGAAATCCGGTCGGTGCGAAAGGTCCGATAGGCACTGCGTAATTCGCACCAGGCAACAATGATCCGCACTTCATTGAGAAACCCCAACGCCAGCGGCCAGATCAGCCGTTGGCTAGGCACCTTGTTGGCGTCTGCGTAGTCGATGCTCAGCTTGGACTGGTCGCGGATGGCCTGGCGAAACACGCCCAACGGCACGGCATTTTCCGGATAGCCATAACCGGGCGGGCCCGGCAGCACCGTCGGGTTGCGCAACGCGTCCTGGGCTTCAGGGGCCAGTACGGCGGCAATCTTGGCCAAGGCGTCGGCTGCCGCTTTGCTCAACACCTCGTCACCGCGCTGATCGACGTAGCGCAAACCCAGCACGATGGCTTCGGTTTCGTCGGCATTGAGCATCAAGGGCGGCAGAAACAGACCGCTGCGCAGCACATAACCGACCCCTGCTTCGCCGAAAATCGGTGCGCCAAGCGCCGTCAGTTCGGCGATATCGCAGTACAGCGTGCGTTCGGAAATCTCCAGTTCGCTGGCGAGCGTTGCCGCCGTCACCGGCCGACTCTTGCCCCGCAGCACTTGCAACAACGTGAGTAGACGAGTGGTTCGCGACACGATGGGCAGGCTCTTTCTGAAAAAGTTGTCGGAGCTTAGCAGAGGCCCCTGTCAGAAAGTGGCAGCAGCGAGTGGGTCCGTTGGTCGCTTGTTTGGCCTCCATGGAAAAGCGTGTTGACGCCATAGATTACCGGCATCATATTTAATACATGTCGCAAAACATCTATATTAAATCCCGGCGTTTTTCCTTCAGGAGTCACCCCATGCATTACAAAGTTTTTGGTCGCAAAACCGGCTTGCGCGTTTCGGAATTGGCGTTGGGCGCCGGTAACTTCGGCACCGGTTGGGGGCATGGCGCGGAACGTGACGAAGCCAAGCGTATTTTCGACGGCTACCTGGAAGCCGGCGGCAATTTCATCGACACCGCCAACGGCTATCAGGCCGGACAATCTGAAGTGATGCTCAGCGAATTTATCGCAGCAGAGCGCGATCGCCTGGTCATCGCCAGCAAATACACCTTGGGGACGACACCGTCGGCGAGCATTTCCCACACTGGCAACAACCGCAAAAACATGGTCCGCGCCGTCGAAGAAAGCCTGAAGCGGCTCAAAACCGATCACCTGGACGTGTTCTGGGCGCACATGAGCGATGGCGTGACACCGATGGAAGAAATCCTGCGCGGCTTCGACGACCTGGTGCGCGCCGGCAAGATCCATTACGCCGGGCTGTCAAACTTTCCGGCATGGCGCATCGCCCGCGCCGACGTGTTGGCCGAGGTGCGCGGTTTTGCACCCATTACGGCGATTCAAGTGGAATACAGCCTGGCCGAACGTACCGCCGAGCGTGAACAACTTCCGATGGCCGAAGCCTTGGGGCTGGCCGCGACGTTATGGTCGCCGCTGGGTGGCGGGTTCCTCACCGGCAAGTACCGCTCCAACGATGGCGACAACCGCGGGAACAAACTCGGCATCCTGATCCACGCGGAAAAAGGCGCCCGCGAAACAGCCCTCCTTGACACGTTGCTCGCCGTTGCGGCCGAGCTGGAGGCCAGCCCGACGCACGTAGCCATTGCCTGGTTGCGCGCAAAAGCCCAGCGTTCGACTACCGCGCTGATTCCGATTCTGGGGTCGCGCACCCGTGAGCAACTGGACGCGACGCTCGGTGCGCTGAATGTGCAACTGAGCGTGGATCAATTGGCGCGACTGGATGGCGTCAGCGATGTGGCCAAAGGTGTGCCGCACGAAACACTTGCCGGATCGTTTTCACGGTTTAGCGGTGACCAAACCCTCGACCTGCCGATCATCCCGGTGGCCTGACACACATCAAACCTGTAGGAGCGAGCAGGCTCGCTCCTACATCTATGGTTACCCCCTTTTCTGCAATACTGTTTTTGATGTCGTGTTTGGCTTGCTTTCATCTATCCGGCGTCTGAGTGGGGCTGTCACCCCGCGCCTCGATGAGAATCGATGCCCAACGACCCTAATTAGTGGAACGGCCTTACAGCCGTGTAGGAGCTCAGGGTTGTCGTCAGGCCGGTTG
>NZ_QGGS01000016.1:0-136401 GCF_003148705.1 Pseudomonas sp. OV226
CGCCGGCGGCGGACAGCATTATCGTCAACCCGGTGTATCCGCCTGAGTACAAGGACTTCATTCTTGTGTTTCCGGTGGGGTCGGGGGTGAAGCCGTTATACGTGGTGGTGGCAAGGCCTATCAGTGGTGACCACAGCTATCATCCTCCACCAAAAACTCTACCGGCATTCCCCGACGCGAATCCGGTTCGGACTAAAGGAAATCGAAAACGCTGGGAAAGTAAGAAGCGCATTTATGAGTGGGATTACCAACATGGCGCCGTCGAAGTGTACAACTGGGCAGGGGATCACTTAGGGGAATTTGATGCAAAAACTGGCAAACAGACCGGAAAAGCAAAACCTGAAAGACGGACATCAACGAAGTAATGACGAGGGACAAAAATGACATTTATCGCAATCAGCGGATTTTTCCCCGAGTCGAATCCCGACAATTCATTGCAATATGAAAAGGATGTGCCGCAAGCCTTAGAGGATGCCGTGTTGAACGTCATGGGCTGGTCAACCTTGTGGGATGTACCTATGGGTGAGTACACACTCTCTCCCGATCAAGCCAGTGTGATTATGGGCTTGGTGGGTGACCCCTTAAGAAAAGACCTGATGTATTACATGGGACTCTGTAGCAACGACTAACAATATCGAATTTGGGATATTTGACCACACCAGGCACTAAAAACCCCGACCAGTCACCTGTCGGGGTTCTTGATCGGTCCCACTCTCCGTGTGGAATGCCGCCGTGGACGCTTCGCTTTCCGTCCACGACTCCAAGCCTAAGTTCTACGCAACGGTGACGCGGAGCGTCACTGGATGCATTCCCACGCAGGAGCGTGGGAACGATCAGAAATCTGAACGAAATATTCCTAAAAAATACTTGTGAGACGACGATGGGATTAAAACTAAGGCTGGAATGGTTTGACAAGCAAACGGAAAGTTTTGAGGGCGAAGAGTTCTCTGATGATCTGGGCGATGATGAATCAGTACTTGATGCTCTCGGAATCCCCCTGGAGAACAACATTAACAACGGAGGTTTTAATGTTGATAGACAATGGGTCGCCATTATCCAACCTTACTTTCGCCACACCATTGAAATCACCGATTCTGACTACCAAATCTCTTTTGACTACCGAGAAAATTGGTAGTCGAACAAGTACGCTGGTCCGTTCAACGAAAAAAACGGCGACTGCTGTACAGTCGCCGCCAAAAGCCGATGTTTGTGACACCGACCGAGAACCGCAAAGCGCTGAGGAGTCAAACGCAATGCGGCCCTGCCATAAAACGGATTCAGACCGGGCTCAGAACCCCCAGCGCAGCAACAGCAGCACCAGGACAACGAGGAACACCGTCTCCCCTATCATCAGGAGGATGGGCTTGATGCCGACGGCGGCCAGTTCCTTGAGCTGAGTCTTCATGCCCAGGGCACTGATGGACACCACCAGGCACCAGCGCGACAGTTCATTGACCGTGCCTTGCACGGCTGGGACCACCCAGCCTGTGCTGTTGATGCAAGCCAGCAGCAGAAAACCGACGGCGAACCACGGCAGCAGAGGCGGTCGCTTGCCTCCGGTTTCGACGCCCTGCATGCGCGTTACCATGGCCGCACAGACGATCACCGGCAGGAGCATCGCAACCCGCATCAGCTTGACCACCGTGGCCGTATCGCCCGTTTCGGTCGACATGCTGTAACCGGCACCGACCACCTGGGCCACATCGTGGATGGTGGCGCCGAGGAAAATACCCGCCATTTGCGGTGACAATGAAAACCAGTTGGCAATCATTGGATAAACAATCATTGCCATGGTCGACAGGGCCGACACACCAATGACGGTAAACAGTGTGGCGCGTTCCTTCTGCGGATGATTGGGCAAAGCCGCCGCCAGCGCCAGCGCAGCCGAAGCGCCGCAAATCGCCGTCGCGCCACCGGTGAGCATGCCGAACAAACGCTGGAACCCCAGCAGCTTGGCCGCGATCACCGAAACGCCAATGGTCACCACCACCAGAGTCACCACCAGCGCTACAGGCTTCCAGCCCAGCCCGGCAATCTGCTCAAGGGTAATGCGCATACCCAGCAGGGCCACGCCGATGCGCAACACGGTGCGCGCCGTAAATTCGATACCCGCTTTGCACACGCCTTCACCGGCGAGGAAATTCAGCGCCATGCCCAGCAGCAAGGCAAACAGCATCACCGGTGCACCGTAGTGCTCGGACAAAAACGAAGCGGCTGCCGCCACGATCAGACTAACGATAAACCCCGGGGCCAGTTCGCGTGTTCGGCTATGGATACGGGTGAGAGCGATGGCGCTCATGGCGCGGACTCCTCAGAAACGATGACGATAAAAGCCTGGCCGTCGATGACTTCGACCGGGTAGTTGTTGACCTTGAGCGCGGTGGAATTAAGCAGGTAGCCACTGCGCAGATCGAAGCGCAGGCCATGGGCACAGCATTGGATCACCCGGCCATCGAGACGCCCGCCACACAGCGAGGCGCCCTGATGCGGGCAACTGTCATCGATGGCAAACAACTCGCCCTCGACGTTGAATAACGCCAGGCTTTTGCTATCGAATTCGAACAGCGCACGACCACCCGCCTGCGGCAGTTTTCCCGCAGGTACGGGGACACGAATGGTCATGACGGTGACCGCTCGCGCTGGCTTTCGTGCAAGGCGTCGATCATGGCGCCAAGCAGCGCCTCGGGCGGCTGCGCGCCGACCATGGTTATCCGGCGGTCGAACTGAAAGCTCGGCACACCGCTGGAGCCCCCCACTTCATTACCGACAAAGGGACCGGATTCGTCTTGCAGGTAATTCTTTACCGCGTCAGCGTCGTAACCACACGACTGGGCGATAGCGATCAAGGTCTCGCGGCAACCCAGGTCTTCGCCGTTCTGGAAGTACGCGGCGAACAGACGTTCAAGCAACAGATCGCGCTGGGCCCTGCTCCCCCGTGTGTTGGCATGCGCCAGCAGACGATGGGCATCTGCCGTGTTGGGCATCGTGGCAATGCGACCCAAATCGATCGCCACCCCTACCGAGTTCGCGGCCTGTTTCACCTGGGCCTGACGCATCGCTACGGCTTCGGCACTGCCCAGACGGTTGAGGTAGAACTGTGCGAACGGCTCACCCTGTACCGGCAGATGAGGCAGCAACTGCACCCCATGCCACACGGTGGTAATCAGCACGTCGGGGTGCTGCAAGCGCAGCAACTCCTGTGCGCGTTCCAGTTGGCGCTTTCCGATCAAACACCATGGGCAGATGAAATCGAAAAACACATCTATACGTAAACGACCACTCACACCTTCACCTCTAACACCGCTTTGTTACTCACTGAATCGTTGACCTGCTCACCCGCCAACCGGGCAATGTCTTTTTGGTAATGGCACTTGGCAAAAAAGAACACGGCCGCTGCCGCGATGCTCACCAGCGGCACCAACTGGAACGCCCCCTGCAAGCCGATCATGTCGGACACCTTGCCGGTGATGAACGGCCCCGGCGCCAGGCCGAGCAAGTTGTTGGCCAGGGTGAGCGTGGCAAACGCTGTACCGTGGACCGAGTAATGGGTCAGGTTGGCAACCATTGCACCGGCAGGCCCGGTCGTACCGGCAGCAATCAACATGCCCAGGCAAATCAACAGCAATTGCGCAGGCCCCGGCGGCAAGGCGAATGCCGCGGACAACAGCAGGCAACTGCCCAGGCAATAGGCGATGGCCAGCGCGACCTTGCGCTCCGCCGACTGGCGGCACATGCGATCGCTGAGCATGCCGCACAGGATCATCCCGGCGCCGCTGCACAGGACAATAATTGCCGCCATGCCGCCAGCCTTGTCGGTCGGCATGTCGTAGTAACGGTTGAGGTAGCTGGGCATCCATACGATCACGGTGCCGCCGACGAACAGCTGCAAGCCACTGCCGATGTAAGCCGCAATCACCGAAGGGCTGGAACACAACGTGCGCAGAGGACGCTTGACCACCGCGCTGACTTTTTTGCCGGCTTGTACGGCACGCTGGGGGGCGATGCGCGCTTCCTTGACGATGATCGGGTAAAGCACCGCCAGCAGCAGACCAAACAAGGCCATGCCGGCAAACGACCAGCGCCAGCCCAGCTTGGCCGCAATAGCGCCGCCCAAAGCCATGCCCAACACCGAACCGAACATACCGCCCGCCATAAAGGCACTGGCCAGCGTTGCGCGCATGTGTTTCGGAAACACCGAAATCACCACGGCAATACCGACGCTGCCATAGGCGGCCTCACCTACACCCACCATGAAGCGGGCGATAAACATTTGCTGGTAGTCCTGCGCCAACGCGCAACCCAGCGTGGCGATACTCCACAACAGCGCCATCAGCGCCAGACTTTTAACGCGTCCGAAGCGGTCAGCCATCAACGACAAAGGAAAGGTCAGCAGGCCGACCATCAAGGCAACAATGCCGCTGAGCAAGCCGAGCTGGCCGTCAGTCAAGGCCCACTCGCCCTTGAGCATCGGGAATACTGCGTTCAGCACTTGGCGTGACATGTAATCGGAAATCAACAAGCCGAACGTCAGTGCGAAGACGATCCAGGCATATTTGCGCGCAACGCCGACACCACTGGTGTCGTCATCGCCATCGGCGATTGGGTGAAAGGCCATGCAGCCTCCTCGAAACTTTCTATTATTTTTGTTATCGAGCGTATTTCACTGCAGCGAGCGGGAGGCCAAGGCCCCCCGCTCCCGCTGTCGGTCAGCCGCGTTGCGGCACACCTTTTTGCCCAGCCTTGCGGTTGGGGGCCATGCCGTTGGCCAACAGGGTTTCTTCGATAGTGTCGTACTTCACGCCGATGCGATAAATCTCACGGGCTTCTTTGCCGGTAGCGATTTCGCGACCCAGCTCATGAGCGATGCGCACGGTTTGCTTGATCTGTGCGACCGAACCAAAACGCTCGCCCTTGTGATCAATGATAGTGTCTTCGTTGCCAACGCGCGGATGCATGCCCATGGCCATCGCCATGGTATTGAACGGCAGCACGTTCTTGAGCAGCGACTCGGACGTCAGGGTGCAGCCGTCCGGTACGCGGTGGATGAAGTTGAAGAAGTTGAACGGATTAGGACCGTCGAAACCGCCGCCGATGCCGATCCAGGTCAGGTTCAATGGACCTTTGTAAAGGCCCTTGCGCACCAGACGCTGCAGAGTTTCCAGAGCGTGCATGCCGGTCAGCTGGAAGTGCGGCTGGATGTCATTGTCCATCAGACGCTTAAGGTGCTCGATAACCCAGGCTGGGCCGGCCGGCACGGTCATTTCGCTGTAGGCAGCCTGATAGGCAGGGTTGGCCAGGGAAGTACCTTCCAGGTATTCCGGGTACAGCAATTCCATGATGTTCATCTGGGTGGTGTTGATCGCCACCGTGACCTGATCCGGTTTTGGCGTCAGCTCGGCCAGCATGTGACGGGTATCGTCAGACAGCCATTTGGCGGCTTCGCCATCGCTTTCAGGGGCGAACGAAATCGAACCGCCGACCTGGATGATCATGTCCGGCACCGCTTCGCGTACGCCGGCAATCAATTCGTTGAACTTGGACAGACGCTTGGAGCCCTTGCCGTCCAGTTCACGCACGTGCAGGTGCAGAACCGTGGCACCGGCTTCATAGCACTCGACCGCTTTCTGGACTTGTTCGTCCATGGTCAGCGGGATGTCTTCCGGGAAGTCTTCCGGCATCCACTCAGGGCCGTACGGGGCCACGGTGATGACCACTTTTTCCATGTTTTCCGGGTGCAGCGAATCGTCGAGAAATTGCATGAGTAACTCCAGTTTTTATGATTGTCCGCCTGCCGGTCATGCCTGGCAGGCGTATCTACAAATATGAATGTGGGTCTTCGATCAGAACGTCTTGTCACCGATAATCCCGGCGCGTTCCATCTTGCGATGGCACGGCGGGTAATCCATGACGGCGTAATGCTGGGTACTGCGGTTGTCCCAGATGGCGATGCTGTTCGGCTTCCAGCGCCAGCGCACTTGATACTCAGGGATGTACGCCTGGCTGATCAGGTAGCGCAGCAGCTCGCCGGCGCCAGGGTTGGCGTCCTGGCCAAAGCGCACCCTCTCAGGGGTGTGGTAGTTGCTGAAGTGAGTGGTGAAGGCGTTGACGAACAGCACCTTCTCCCCGGTTTCCGGGTGAGTGCGCACCACCGGGTGCTCGGCATCCGGGTACATCGCCTTGAGCGCCAGACGCTTTTCGATCGGCATGGCCGCACCAAAGCTCGCCTCGATGCTGTGCCGGGCACGCAGGTCGGCGATCTTCAGCTTCACGTCTTCCGGCAAGTTCTCATAGGCCACGACCATGTTGGCCCACATGGTGTCGCCGCCAACCGGCGGGCACTCCACGCAGCGCAGCACGCAACCCAGCGGCGGTGCCTCGCGCCAAGTGGCGTCGGTGTGCCAGGCGTTTTCGTAGCGGTCCATTGGCTGGTCCGGATTTTTGTAGATGCGCACCAGCCCCGGATGATCCGGGTCGCTGCCGGCCACCGGGTGATCTTCCAGCTCGCCGAAACGACGGGCGAAGGCCACGTGTTCGGCACGGCTGATGTCCTGATCGCGCAGGAACACCACCCGATGCTTCAGCAACTGGGCACGAATCTCGGCAAAAAGACCGTCGTCGTGCACCGCGTCAGCGAGGTTGACGCCGATCAGTTCGGCGCCGATGTTGCAGCTCAATTGTTCGACTTTCATGGCTGGCAACTCCTTAAATGACGAAAATCGAAGAGCCGGTGGTCTTGCGTGACTCCAGGTCGCGATGGGCCTGGACGGCATCTTGCAAGGCGTAGTGCTGGTTGATCTCGATCTTGATCCGACCGCTGCCAACGTGGTCGAACAATTCGCCGGCCAGCTCGGCTTTTTCCGCCGGGTCGGCGATGTAGTCGGCCAGGGCCGGGCGCGTCATGTACAGCGAGCCTTTCATCGCCAGCAGCGCTGGATTGAACGGCGGAATCGGACCTGATGCAGTACCGACACACACCATCAGGCCACGACGCTTGAGCGAGTCCAGCGAGCCCTCGAAGGTGTTCTTGCCAACGCTGTCGAACACCACGTTGACGCCCACGCCGTCGGTCAATTCACGAACGCGTGCGGCGACATCTTCATGGCTGTAATTGATCACATGGTCGCAACCGTGGGCCTTGGCGATTTCGCCTTTGACGTCGGTGGACACAGTACCAATGACATTCAGGCCGAGCAGCTTGGCCCACTGCGAAACGATCAGGCCGACACCGCCAGCGGCGGCGTGCAGCAAAATGCTGTCACCGGGTTTGAAGTCGTAGATGCGGCGCATCAGGTACGACGACGTCAGGCCGCGCATGGTCATGGCGGCGGCTGTTTCGAAGCTGATGGTTTCCGGCAACTTGATCAGCGGTGCAGCCGCGATCAGGCGCTCGGTGCTGTAAGCCCCCAAGGTGTTGAGAAAACCGGTGTACGTGACACGATCCCCCACTTGAACATTGGTCACGCCTTCCCCGACGGCCTGGACCACACCGGAAGCTTCAACCCCCATGCCGTTGGGCATAGGAATCGGGTAGGTACCGTTGCGGAAGTAGGTGTCGGCATAGTTCAGGCCAACGGCTACATGACGGAGACGAACCTGGCCTGGACCAGGATCGCCGACTTCGACCTCTTCATAACGAAGGACTTCGGGACCACCGGTTTCGTAAAAGCGAACGGCTTTGGCCATGATTTCTTATTCTCCAATCTGCAATGTTGGCTTGTGCGTCGAATTGCGCTGATTGGACTGTAGGATGACGCCTGATGAACCGCTTCTCATCAGACGACAATGGCTTTTCATTTCATGACAGAGGGGTCGGTGGGGGTTTCGACTATTGCGGGTTTTCAGGCGCGATGGGCTCTGGGTCCACCGCCTTGTCGGTGACAATGGGCAGCTCAATGCCCCAATCGCCATGCAGGTACCAATCGTCACCGATCATCTCGGCCGGATGCATCGTGCGGTCAGCACCATTGCCGCAGGCCAGAGCGGTCGCCGCACAATAACGGTCGCACCCCCAGCAAATACGTTCGGGATGTTTTGGGCTGATGGGAAAGGGCTTGGCCATGGCGGTACCCGCATGATCGAAGGGTAGGTATGTAACCTACCGCGCCCGGCCTCAACCGCCCTTGATGCAGGTCAATTACGCTCAGTCACCCTGCCCTTTTTACTCGTGCGTGCGCTGGCATCGCCCGGACTATTGCTACGAAAATTGACCATAATCATTATTATTCTCACTCAGGTTTTTTAGACTCGGGCTCTCACTTCTCAGCCCTTCTGGAAACTCTCATGCGTACCTCCCTCGCGCTGTCCTTTTCCCTGCTGTTGCTCGCCCCCCAAGCCCACGCCAAGGAATACCCGATTGGCGAACCCCAGCTGTGCCCGGGGCTGGAAGTCGGCGCGGTGTACTTGCAACCGATCGAAATGGCGCCTGCCGGCATGATGCGCGCGACCGCTGATTCCGACATCCACCTGGAAGCCGATATCCGCGCCACGGCCGACAATCGCCAGGGCTTTCAGGAAGGCAGTTTCGTGCCCTACCTGAACGTGGCTTTCAGTCTGCAAAAACAGGGCAGCGAGCCACCGATCACTGGCGATTTTCACGCCATGGTCGCCAACGACGGCCCGCACTATGGTGACAATGTGAAGTTGCAAGGCCCTGGCAAATACCGGCTGACCTTTACCCTTCTGCCTCCCGGCGGACATGGCTCCCTGGGTCGTCATACCGACAAGGAAACCGGCGTCGAACCCTGGTTCGAACAGTGTGCGCTGCACTACGAATTCATCTATGCCGGGATCGGAAAAAAAGGTGGTTATTGAATGAGCCGCCACACACACCAGAAGCCTGAACCGAGGCGCCCGGGCCCGGTTCATCGACGCCTGGCCGGGTTGATTCTGGCCTGCTCGGTCATGCCGCTCATGGCTCAGGCCCAACTACCCAGCATCGAGTTGAGCCTGCGTGACGGGCACTTCATCCCCGCCCTGCTGGAAGTGCCGGCCGGACAACGTTTCAAGATCATCCTGAAGAACATCGGCGAAGGTCCGGCGGAGTTCGAAAGCACGCCACTGCGGGTCGAGAAGGTGCTGTCACCGGGGGTGACGACGTTCGTTGTCATTCACCCCCTCAAGCCCGGCAGTTACCCGTTCTTCGACGACTTCAATCCGCAGTTGCCCGAAGGCGCCATTCTCGCGAAATAGTTGGCTCAGCCACGGAGTGTCCATGAATCAATCAATGTTCATCGTCTGGCGTGAAAGTGTCGAAGCGCTACTGGTGATCGGCATCCTCCAGGCCTGGGCCAGCCAGCAAATACAAGCCCGTCGCCTGACCCGCTACGTGTGGGCGGGCGTCACCCTGGGGTTGATGCTCTCGGGCCTGCTGGCGTTGCTGATTCTGTTTGCCGGTGACGCCATGAGCGGTTCTGCCAACGAGTGGTTCCAGGCTTCGCTGGCGCTGGTGGCCAGTGCGCTGATGGTGCAAATGGTCGGCTGGATGCATCGCAACGCACGCACGCTCAAGGCAGACCTGCACCATCGGGCCGACAGCCAACTGGCCCGTCAGGGTGGCGTGGGTCTGATGCTCCTGGCCATGCTCGCCGTCAGCCGCGAAGGCAGCGAAACCGTGGTTTTTTTGTACGGTGCCGGTGCCCGCCTGCAAGGTCCGGCGCTGGGTCTGTTTGCCGTCGGCGCAGGCGCCGGGCTGGCGCTGTCGGGGCTCACCATCGGGTTGCTGCACAGCACGCGTCGACTCATTTCGTGGCGACGGTTCTTTGCGGTCAGCGAAGTCGTTTTGCTGCTGCTCGGTGCAGCGTTACTGGTCAGCGGCACCGAGCGAATCGGCGGCCAGTTGCAGGCCATGGATTTGCCGGACTGGGCCTATGGGCTGATCGGCGAAGCACTGTGGGACAGTCGTTCAGTGCTCAATGATAGCCGTGGCCTGGGCAGTTTCCTGGCCAGCCTGACCGGTTACCGCGCAGCCCCCAGCGGCCTGACGGTGCTGGTGTTGAGCGGTTATTGGCTGGCGGTCGGCAGCTGGTTGCATCAACGCACCGCGAAGGCCGTCCCATGCCCGGGCTGAGTCGGCACAATCGCTGGTTGCAGCGCCTGGGCGATGGCATGCGGCGCCACGCCAAGGTGATTCGCGCGGTGCAGTGGCTGGTTGTTGTGTTCTATGCGGTACTGCTGGTGCTGCCGGCGCTATTGCCGACACCGGACAGCCACGCCCGGATCATCAACAACCTGACCCTGCTCGCACAGTTTTTGTTCTGGGGTCTCTGGTGGCCGTTCGTGCTGCTGTCGATGGTGCTGTTCGGCCGGGTTTGGTGCGGTGTGTTGTGCCCGGAAGGTTCATTGAGCGAGTGGGCCAGCCAGTACGGCAAAGGCTTGGGCGTGCCGCGCTGGGTGCGCTGGGGCGGCTGGCCAACCCTGGCGTTCTGCCTGACCACCCTCTACGGGCAACTGATCAGCGTGTATGACTACGCCCAGGCCGCCCTGCTGATTTTGGGTGGTTCAACGGTCGCCGCCGTCGGTGTCGGCCTGCTGTTTGCCAGGGGCAAACGAGTCTGGTGTCGTTACCTGTGCCCGGTCAGCGGCGTCTTTTCCCTGCTTGCGCGCCTGGCCCCGGTGCACTTTCAAGTCGATGAACAGCGCTGGAAAGACAACGCCGGCCCTCGCCTTCCCCCACCCAATTGCGCGCCCTTGCTGGACATCCGCCGCCTGCAGGGCGCCAGCGACTGTCATGCCTGCGGACGTTGCAGCGGGCAACGTGACGCAGTGCAATTGATCGCCCGTTCCAGCCATCATGAAATCCTCCACGCGACGGCACGCACCCTGTCGCCGTGGGATGCGCGTTTGTTGCTGTTCGGCGTGATCGGGCTGGCGATGGGGGCGTTTCAATGGACCGTCAGCCCCTGGTTCATCGCCCTCAAGCAGTCCCTCGCGCAATGGCTGATCGGGCACGACCTGCTCTGGCCCTTGCAGGACAACGCACCCTGGTGGCTGTTGACCCACTACCCCACACTCAATGACAGTTTCAGCTGGCTCGACGGTTTCAGCATCGTTCTGTACCTGACGGCCAGCGCATTGGTGTTGGGGGGTGGTTTGCTGATCCTGCTACGGGCGGCGGCCCGTCTGGCCGGTGACCCGGCGCTGTACTTGCCCTTGAGCCTGACACTCACCCCCTTGGGCGCGGCCGGACTGTTTCTCGGGTTGTCGGCAACCACCGTGAAGTTGTTGCGCTATGAAGGCTTGCTGCTGGAATGGGTACAACCGGCCAGGGCCTGTTTACTGCTGGGCGCCATCGGTTGGAGTCTGTTCCTGGGCTGGAAACGCATGGCCCGCCAGGGCATTACCCTGCCTCGACGCGGCGGCGCAGGTGTTTGCCTGCTGCTGGCAAACGCATGGGTGGGGTTTGGCTGGTGGTTGCAATTCTGGGGCTGGAACTGAGGCCCCTCCAGATCGTTCCCACGCTCTGCGTGGGAATGCCTCAAGGGACGCTCTGCGTCCAGTGACGCGGAGCGTCACGGGCTGCATTCCCACGCAGAGCGTGGGAACGATCACTAACCGCGCAACACGAACTCCGGAAACAGCTCACGCAGGGCCGCCCACAATTCAACCTGATCAAACTGCAATGAAACACTCGACAGGCGCGGATCGAGCATTCGTTCGGTCCGGACCAATTGCACGGCAAAACGCTTGACCCCGCGCTCGCTCAAACGTCGGGCGAGGGTCAACAGCCGGGTGGGAGAGAGCAAGTGCCAATGCACCGTGGTGCGACACTCATAGTCGACGCCACTGGCCAGCAGATGCTCCAGGCTTTTCCAGTTGGCCACGCCACTGCCCCGGACACCGGTGACCGCCAGGCAATCCTCGGCCAGCGCCTTGACGTCAAAACCGACCCAATCAGCACCGGCCACAGCCCTGGCAAACGCGTCCGGCTTGATCCCGGCACTGTGCAGGCCGATACGAAACCCCATCGCGCGCACGGTATCCATGGCCGCCAGCAATCCATCCTGCAACGTGGGTTCGCCACCGCTGAACACCACGGCATCGAGCAGGTCCTCGCGGCGCTGCAGGAACGCCAACACCCGGCTCCAATCCACCTCTTCGCTGCCGCGAGGCGGGATCAATTGCGGGTTATGGCAGTAACGACAACGCCAGGCACAACCCTGGCAGAACAATACGCAGGCCAGCATGCCCGGATAGTCGAGCGTGGTCAGGGGCACCAGGCCCCCGACCCTGAGCGTTCGACTCATTGGCGATCGGCCGAGGCCGCGCATTCGGTGAAGTGGACTCGCTCGCGGTGCTCGGACTGTTTACCCGGATTGAACGCCGAGACCGGGCGGTGATAGCCCATCACACGGGTCCAGACTTCACAACGTTGACGTTGGGCTTGGGGCAATGTGTGCAGTGCATTCATGGTGTAGCTCCTTGCGGTTGAGTGAAACGAAATCAATGGGTCGTGCTCAGGTGTTGCTTGCGCAACAAGGCTTCGTCGCATTTGGGGCAGAACTCGTGTTCGCCATCGAGGTAGCCGTGGACCGGGCAAATGGAGAACGTCGGGGTCACCGTCAGGTACGGCAGGCGGAAGCGCCCGAGTGCTTTGCGCACCAATTGCTTACAGGCCTTGGCCGAGGAAATCCGCTCGGCCATGTACAAGTGCAACACCGTGCCGCCGGTGTATTTGCATTGCAGTTCATCCTGCAATTCCAGGGCTTCGAAGGGGTCGTAGGTAAAGCCCGCCGGCAGTTGCGAGGAGTTGGTGTAATACGGCGCCTCGCGGCTGCCGGCCTGGAGAATGTCGGGGTAACGCTTGAGGTCTTCCTTGGCAAAACGGTAAGTGGTGCCTTCGGCCGGGGTCGCTTCGAGGTTGTAGAGATGGCCGGTTTCTTCCTGGAAACGCACCAGGGTCGCGCGCACATGGTCCAGCAGCTGCAAGGCAAACGTGCGCCCCTGTTCGGTGTGCATACCCTGCTCATCACCGCTGAAGTTGCGCAGCATTTCATGCAGGCCATTAAGGCCGATGGTGGAAAAGTGATTGCGCAGGGTTCCCAGGTAGCGCTTGGTGTAAGGGTACAAACCGGCGTCCATATGGTGCTGGATCACCTTGCGCTTGACCTCCAGGCTCTCCATCGCCAGCTCCATCAACCTGTCCAGCCGCTGCAGCAAAGCGCTGGCGTTGCCTTTGAACAGGTAACCCAGGCGTGCGCAATTGATGGTCACCACGCCCAGCGATCCGGTTTGCTCGGCCGAGCCGAACAGGCCACCGCCGCGCTTGAGCAACTCGCGGACATCCAGTTGCAAACGACAACACATCGATCGCACTTGATTGGGCTGCATGTCCGAATTGAGGAAGTTCTGGAAATACGGCAGCCCGTAACGGGCGGTCATCTCGAACAGTCGGTCAGCGTTTTCGCTGTCCCAGGGAAAATCATGGGTGATGTTGTAGGTCGGGATCGGAAAGGTGAACACCCTTCCCTTGGCGTCACCCGCCTGCATCACCTCGATGTAGGCGCGGTTGAGCAAGTCCATTTCCACCTGCAGGTCACCGTAGGCAAAGGGCATTTCTTCACCGCCGATCACCGGGATCTGCTCGCGCAAATCTTCCGGGCACACCCAGTCAAACGTCAGGTTGGTAAAGGGCGTCTGGGTGCCCCAGCGCGAGGGCACGTTCAGGTTGTAGATGAACTCCTGAATCGCCTGGCGCACTTGTTGAAAGCTCAACCCGTCCTTGCGCACGTAGGGTGCCAGGTAGGTGTCGAACGAACTGAACGCCTGGGCGCCGGCCCATTCGTTTTGCAGGGTGCCCAGGAAATTCACCATCTGCCCCAAGGCACTGCTCAAGTGCTTCGGCGGACCGGCTTCGACCCGCCCGGGCACGCCATTAAGGCCTTCGTGCAACAGCGTGCGCAGCGACCAGCCCGCGCAGTAACCGGCCAGCATATCGAGGTCGTGCACATGCAGATCCGCCTCGCGGTGGGCCTGGCCGATGGCCTCGTTGTACACCTCGTCCAGCCAGTAATTGGCGGTGACCTTGCCCGACACATTGAGCACCAGCCCACCCAGTGAATACCCCTGGTTGGCGTTGGCTTGCACCCGCCAATCCTCACGGTCCAGGTACTCGTTCATCGAAGTCGCCACCTCGACCATCGTCTTGCGGTCGCGGCGCAGACGGCCGTGCTGCTCGCGATAGACGATGTAGGCGCGCATGGCGAAGAAAAAACCGGCGTCCATCAACACCCGTTCAACCCGATCCTGGATCTGCTCGACATGCAGTCGAGCCTGTCCTTCCAGCTGGGCCAGTACCGCCTTGAGCAGCCCCTCGGCTTCGACCTCGGTGTATTCGCCCGTGGCCTTGCCCGCGGCAATCAACGCCTGGCGGATCTTGTCCGCATCGAAGGCAACCAGACTGCCATCGCGTTTGTGCAGCCGGTTGCGTCCTACACTGATCAGCGTGCTATGCATTGGAACTCCAGACACTACATATAGGTTTTAATTGGCTTGAAAACACAATATGCAGTGCAGGCTACGGACAATGGACGTTCCTGCAATTGACCGACATCAAGAATCACCGGCAAAAAAAATCGCCCGAAGGCGATTGATTAAAACCGTTGCCTGGCGGTTCGTTTCACCCTCCGCTCATGTTCATGAATCGCACCAACTGCACCGTCCCTTCGGGGTTGAAATCGTGACGCAGCGGCTTGTGGCGCAAGGCCTGTTGCACCGCGTTGATCAAGGGCTGATCGTCCAGCGGATAGCGGCGCAACAAGCCGCGCAAGTCCAGCGCATCGTCCTGTCCAAGGCACAGCAGCAGCCGCCCTTCAACGGTCATTCGCACCCGGTTGCAGGTGCCACAGAAGTTGTGGCTGTTGGGCGAGATAAAACCGATCCGGGTGTCGGGATGCTGTGCCAGGCGCACATACCGCGCCGGGCCACCGCTGTTTTCCGTGCTGTCGAGCAACGGATGACGGCTGGCGATCAGCGCCCGGACCTCGTCGCTGGAACAGAACGACTCGCCCCGGGCACGGCCGACATCGCCCAACGGCATTTCCTCGATGAAACTGATATCGATGTGCTGATCAATGGCGTATTGCACCAGTGGCAGCACTTCATCGAAGTTGCGTCCTTTCATCACCACGCAGTTGAGCTTGACCCGCTCGAACCCCGCACCACAGGCCGCCTCAATGCCAGCAAGGACCTGATCGAGATCGCCGTTGCGGGTGATCGCGAGAAACTTTTGCGGGTCCAGGCTATCGAGGCTGATGTTCATCCGCTTGACGCCGGCCTCTACCAGCGGCCGGGCCAGACGTTGCAGTTGTGAACCATTGCTGGTCATCACCAGCTCGCGCAAACCCGGCAAGGCGGCAATGTGGCGGCAGAGGTCGACGATGCCGGGGCGAATCAACGGTTCGCCCCCTGTCAGGCGGATCTTGCGCACACCCAGGCCGACGAACAGCGTCGCCAGGCGCTGCAACTCCTCCAGGGTGAGCACCTGCTGGCGCGGCAGAAACGTCATGTTTTTAGCCATGCAATACACACAGCGAAAATCACAACGGTCCGTCACCGACATCCGCAAATAGTCGATCTGCCGTCCAAACCCATCCTGCATCAGCGTGCCCATCACATTCCCCTTGATCACACACTCACTGCACCAGCGGCGAGTCGGCGCCCTGTAAGTGAATACCGCGAATATCTGCCGCACCGATCAGGGTTTGCAGGTACTGCACCAGCGCCTTTTGCCAGACACCCTGTTGCAACTGGGTGCGGATCGCCGTCGAGACCACTTCATAGGGCAAGGCCTTGCCTTCGATCCGCTGATCGACGCTGACGACGTGCCAGCCAAACCGGCTTTCCAATGGCTTGCTGGCCAAACCCGGGGCCAGGGTGAACAACTGCCGCTCCAGTTCCGGCACCGTCTGGCCTTTGCTGATCTGCCCCAGCGACCCGCCCTGGGCTTTCGACGGGCAGGCCGAGTATTTCTGCGCCAGCTCGGCGAAACTGCCCGGCAAATCCGCCAGGCGTTGCAGCAGGAGTTCAGCCTGAACGTGCGCCAGGCTGCGCGCCTCGGCATCGTCCGGCGCGCATTCGAGCAGGATGTGCCGCACCGCCAGCAACGGCGCACTGTGAAAGCGGGCACGGTTGCTGTCGTAGTAACGCTGACAGGTGGCCTCGTCACACTCGGGCACCTGCACCTCGCGCTCAAGCAACAAACGCGTGGCGGCCTCCTCTTCGTTTTCGCCAGCACCCAACTCCAGTGACAAGTCGAGCTCGGCGATGCGCTGCTGCAGCAATTCGCGGATCACCAGTGCCCGGGCGGCGTGGTACACCGCCTCTTCACGGCTGGGCGCCGGATGATATTGCAGCTCCCGGGCCATGGCCTCCGGGGTAATCGACACCTCGTTGACGCTGATGATCGGCCATTCCTGCTCACTGCTGGCGATCAGTTGCGCAGGGGCTTCGTCAGCCTGCGCGGGTTCTGGGTGTGGTGGTTCAAACATCACCGCCCCACCCTCCTCGATTTCGGGCATCACCGGTTCCGCGGGGCGTGAAGAACCACAACCGCCGCTGCCACCGTTACCGCCGCCACATCCACATCCACCTGACATGATTGCCTCCTCAGATTTTCTGCCGAACGATTTGATAGCGACGTCCCAGGTACCAGACCGGCGCACTGATGATGTGTACCAGACGGGTGAACGGGAACAGCACGAACAGGGTCAGGCCGAGCAGCACGTGCAGCTTGTAGACCAGGCCAACCGGTGCCATCGCCGTCGCGGCTTCCACCGGCCGCAAGAGCACGGTGTTCTGTGCCCAGTCCGCGAGCATCACCATCACCGAGCCGTCCATGTGTTCAGTGGACGCCACGATGGTCAGCAAGCCGAGCACCAACTGCGCCAGCAGCACCAGCAACACCAGGATGTCCGAGGTGCTGGACGTGGCGCGCACGCGCGGGTCGCTCAGGCGCCGTTTCACCAGCATCAGCAAACCGACCAGGCACAACAGGCCGAAAAAGCCGCCGGAGACCATCGCCAACAATTGCTTGTGCTCGGTGCTGATCACATGGTGATAGACCGACGCCGGGGTCAGCAGGCCGACGAAGTGTCCGGCCAGCACAAACAGCACACCGATGTGGAAAAAATTGCTCGCCACGCGCATCCCGCGATTGTTCAGCATCTGGCTGGAACCAGCCTTCCAGGTGTACTGCGAGAGATCGAAGCGTGCCCAACTGCCCAGCAGACAGATCGCCAGCGCGACATAGGGATAAACCCCGAACAACAACAGGTTCCACTTAGACATTGCGTACCTCCGCGGCGGGCACGCTGGCCACGCCTTCATGCTGAAAATCGACCCAGTGCAGCGGTACCGCGCTTTCTTCCCGGGCCTTGCCCGGCGCACTTGGCTGCGAGCCACAACGGTCTTGCTGTTCGGCCTGGAGGAAGTCCACCGCCTCCTCTTCCCACACCTTGTCCAGCGCCTCCAGCGAGTCATCCCTGGATTCGGCGGCGACCTGCGCACGCAATTGCGCGACCGCCTCCTGCGGTTCGGCGCCGGCAATTTGCAGCAGTGCCCGGAAGCAACTGGCGTACGCGCTTTCGCGCTCCTCCAGACGGGCCGCCAGCAACGCCAACAGGTGCGAAACATCGGCCAACCCTTCGCGGGCTTCGAGGTCGTCACGGGTGGACAGGAACTCCAGGTACAGCGGGATATAGTCCGGCAGCTCTTTGACGCCGATGGCAAAACCGGCGGCTTCGTACTGCGCCATCATGTCGACCATCGCCTGGCCACGGTCGCGGGACTCACCGTGGACATGCTCGAACAGCAGCAGTGACAGCGAGCGACCGCGACCGAACAAGGCACCGTAGTGCTCCTGTCCGTCCATGAGGTCGTTGCCGCAAATCAGCTCCATCAATTCGAACAACGCCCCCCGTTGCCGAGGGCTGATTTCCCGTGACTGGTGGATGGCCTGCTCGAGTTCATCGCGACCGAAAACCAGGCTTTGGGTCGGGTAATCGAGCAGCAACGAAATAACCTTGAGAATGCGCATGCTCATTCCTCCCACAACTGCACGGTTTTCAGGATGTCGCGGCGGTTGGCCTTCTTCGCCCCGAACATGTTGGTGTCGGAACTGCCGCTGCAACCGCTGCCGAAACTGAAGCCGCAGCCGGAACGCTCGGCGAACGCGTCGCTCATGGCGTCTTCCCGGTGTGCGCTAGGCACCACAAAACGGTCTTCATAGTTGGCGATCGCCAGGTAGCGGTACATCTCCTCGACCTGATTCACGCTCAGCCCGACATCCTTGAGCACTTGCAGGTCCTGAACCCCGTCCACCTGTTCGGAGCGCTTGTAGGCACGCATCGCCAGCATGCGTTTGAGCGCACGCTTGACCGGTTTGACATCACCGGCAGTCAGCATGTTGGCCAGGTAACGCAGGGGAATGCGCAGGCTGTCGACATCCGGGATGACGCCGTTCATGCCCACGGTGCCGGCGGCCGCCGCGTTCTGGATCGGCGACAGTGGCGGTACATACCAGACCATCGGCAGGGTGCGGTATTCAGGGTGCAATGGCAGCGCGAGCTTCCAGTCCACGGCCATTTTGTAGACCGGCGAACGCTGCGCCGAGTCGATCACCGACTGCGGCACACCGTCGGCCAGCGCCTGGCGAATCACGGCCGGGTCGTTAGGGTCGAGGAAGATCTCCAGCTGCTTCTCGTAGAGGTCCTGCTCATTGGCGGTGCTGGCCACTTCGCTGATGCGGTCGGCGTCATACAACAGCACACCGAGGTAACGGATGCGCCCGACACAGGTTTCCGCGCAGACCGTCGGCATCCCGGCTTCAATACGCGGGTAGCAGAAAATGCACTTCTCGGACTTGCCGCTTTTCCAGTTGAAATAGATCTTCTTGTACGGGCAGCCACTGATGCACATCCGCCAGCCGCGGCACTTCTCCTGGTCGATCAGGACAATCCCGTCTTCCTCACGCTTGTAGATCGCCCCGCTCGGGCAGGACGCCGCGCACGCCGGGTTCAGGCAGTGCTCGCACAGGCGCGGCAAATACATCATGAAGGTGTTTTCGTATTCGCCGTAAATGTCCGCCTGGATCTTGTCGAAGTTCTTGTCCTTGCGCCGCTTGGCAAACTCGGTGCCGAGGATCTCCTCCCAGTTCGGGCCCCACTCGATTTTCTCCATGCGCTTGCCGGAAACCAGCGAACGCGGGCGTGCGGTGGGCTGGTGCTCACCCAGCGGCGCGGTGTGCAAGTGCTGATAATCGAAGTCGAAGGGTTCGTAATAGTCGTCGAGACTCGGCAGGTCCGGGTTGGCAAAAATATTCGCCAACACGCGGAATTTGCCGCCGATGCGCGGGTTGATCGTGCCGTTGGCATTGCGAACCCAGCCGCCCTTCCACTTGTCCTGGTTTTCCCATTCTTTCGGGTAGCCGATGCCGGGTTTGCTTTCAACGTTGTTGAACCAGGCGTATTCCATGCCTTCACGGCTGGTCCAGACGTTCTTGCAGGTGATCGAGCACGTGTGGCATCCGATGCATTTGTCGAGGTTCAGCACCATGCCGATTTGTGAACGAATTTTCATGACAACTCCTCAATCCATCTCGGTCGGCAGGGGACGCGGCAGATCATCGCCGGTCGAACCATCGAGCCAGTCGACTTTGGCCATCTTGCGCACCACGACGAACTCGTCGCGGTTGCAACCGACCGTGCCGTAATAGTTGAAACCGTAGGCTTGCTGGGCATAGCCGCCGATCATGTGGGTCGGCTTGAGCACCACCCGGGTGACCGAGTTGTGATGGCCGCCACGGGTCTTGGTGGTTTCCGAACCCGGCACGTTCACGATCCGTTCCTGGGCGTGGTACATCATCACCATGCCTTCCTTGACCCGCTGACTGACCACCGCCCGGGCCGTCAGGGCACCGTTGACGTTGAAGCATTCGATCCAGTCGTTGTCCTCGATACCGGCACGTTTTGCGTCGATTTCCGAGAGCCAGACAATCGGTCCGCCACGGCTCAGCGTGAGCATCAGCAGGTTGTCGCTGTAGGTGCTGTGGATGCCCCATTTCTGGTGCGGCGTGATCCAGTTCAGGACGATTTCGGTTTCGCCATTGCTGCGCTTGCCCTTCACCCCTTCGATGGTCCGCGTGTTGACGGGTGGGCGGTAACTCATCAGTTGCTCGCCGAACGCCTGCATCCACGGGTGATCCTGGTAGAACTGCTGGCGGCCGGTGATGGTGCGCCATGGAATCGCTTCATGAACGTTGGTGTAGCCGGCGTTATAGCTGACGTGATCGTCTTCCAGGCCTGACCAGGTCGGGCTGGAAATGATCTTGCGTGGCTGCGCCTGAATATCGCGGAAGCGAATCGCCTCGTGCGCCTTGGGCAGTGCCAGGTGGCTGTGGTCGATGCCGGTGAATTCCGACAGTGCGGCCCACGCCTTGACGGCAACATGGCCATTGGTTTCAGGGGCCAGGGACAGAATCACCTCGGCCGCATCGATGGCCGTTTCAATTTTCGGCCGCCCTTGGCTGATCCCGGGCTCGCGCTCGCGGTAATTGAGTTCGCCCAGGAATTTCACTTCTTCCTCGGTGTTCCAGTTGATGCCCTTGCCGCCGTTGCCATGCTTCTCAAGCATTGGCCCCAAGGAGGTGAACTGCTTGTAGATGTTCGGGTAGTCGCGCTCCACCACTTGCAGGTTCGGTGCGTTTTTGCCGGGTTGCGGCGCCACGCCCTCACTTTTCCAGTCCGTACCGCCGAAAGGCTGGGCCAGTTCGCCGACGCTGTCATGCATCAACGGCACGGTGACCAGGTCCTGCTCGACACCCAGGTGACCGACCGCCATTTCGGAGAACGACTTGGCGATGCCCTTGTAGATTTCCCAGTCGGAACGCGATTCCCAGGCCGGGTCAATGGCTGCCGACAACGGGTGAATGAAGGGGTGCATGTCCGAGGTGTTCATGTCGTCTTTTTCGTACCATGTGGCCGTCGGCAACACGATGTCGGAATAGACGCAGGTCGAAGACATGCGGAAGTCCAGAGTGGTGACCAGGTCGAGCTTGCCGATGGCGCCCTCGTCTACCCACTCGGCTTCGGTCGGTTTGCAGTCGCCGACCTTGCCGATGTCCTCGTTCATCACCCCGTTCTTGGTGCCCAGCAAGTACTTGAGCATGTACTCATGGCCCTTGCCCGACGACCCCAACAGGTTGGAGCGCCAGATGAACATGTTGCGCGGGAAGTTGACCGGGCTGTCGGGCTGTTCGCAGGAAAAACGCAGCGAACCTTCGTGCAACGACTTGACCACGTAGTCTTTGGGCGCCATGCCGGCCGCAGCAGCGTCACGGCAAATGTGCAGCGGGTTGGTGTTCAATTGTGGCGCGCTCGGCAACCAGCCAGCACGTTCGGCGCGGATGTTGTAGTCCAGCGCATGCTCGGGGAACTGGCTCTTGTCTGCCAGCGGCGAGAGCACGTCGTGCATGCTCATCTTCTCGTGGCGCCACTGGGAACTGTGGGCGTAGAAGAAGCTGGTGCCGTTCATCTGGCGTGGCGGACGGCTCCAGTCCAGGCCGAACGCCAGGGGCAGCCAGCCGCATTGCGGACGGAGTTTTTCCTGGCCCACGTAGTGCGCCCAGCCACCACCGGTCTGGCCGACGCAACCGCAGAGCATGAGCATGTTGATCAGCCCGCGGTAGTTCATGTCCATGTGGTACCAGTGGTTCATCGCCGCACCGACGATGATCATCGAGCGACCACGGGTCTTGTCGGCGTTGTCGGCAAACTCACGGGCAATCTGGATCGCCTTCTCACGGCTCACGCCAGTGATCTGCTCTTGCCAGGCCGGGGTGCCGGGCACATTGGCGTCGTTGTAGTCCTTGGCCACGTTGGCGCCGCCCAGGCCGCGATCGATGGCCAGGTTGGCGGCCGACAGGTCGAACACGGTGGCCACTTTGGCCTGGCTGCCATCCGCCAGGGTCAGGCTGCGCACCGGCACACGACGGTACTGCACGGCATCGCCGGCGACGTGCTGGAAGTATTCCTGGGATTCACCGGCGAAGTACGGGAACGCCACTTCCGTGACCTCACCACCGATCAGGCTCAGGGTCAGATCGACTTCACGGCCCTCGCCGCCTTCACGGGCCTGGATGTTCCACTTGCCCTGCTCGCCCCAGCGATAACCGATCGAGCCTAGCGGCGAGACCAGTTCGCCGCTGGCGTCGAGGGCGATGGTTTTCCATTCCGGGTTGTTTTCCTGGCCGAGGTTGTCGGTCAGGTCCGAGGCCCGCAAGAAGCGATCCGGTTGATACCCGGCACCCGGCGCAACACCGAGCATCGATTTGAGCAGCACCAGCACCGGCAGGTCGGTGAAGCGTTTGGCGTAGTCGGTGAAATAGGCGCTCGGCTTGTCCAGGTGGAATTCTTTGAAGATCACATGGTTGAACGCTTGAGCCAGCGCCGCGTCGGTGCCCTGCTTGGGGTTAAGCCACAAGTCGGTGAGCTTGGCCACTTCCGAGTAGTCGGGGGTGATGGCCACGGTCTTGGTGCCCTTGTAGCGAACTTCGGTGAAGAAATGCGCGTCGGGGGTACGGGTCTGCGGAACGTTGGAACCCCAGGCAATGATGTAGTTGGAGTTGTACCAGTCGGCCGATTCCGGCACGTCGGTCTGCTCGCCCCAGACCATCGGCGAGGCCGGTGGCAAGTCGCAGTACCAGTCGTAGAAACTCAGGCAGGCGCCACCGATCAGCGACAGGTAACGGGCGCCTGCGGCGTAGCTGACCATCGACATGGCCGGAATCGGCGAGAAGCCCACCACACGGTCAGGACCGTATTGCTTGATGGTGTAGACGTTGGCCGCGGCAATGATCTCGTTGACTTCCTCCCAGCTGGAACGGATGAAGCCGCCCATGCCGCGCTTGCTCTTGTAGGAGTCGGCCTTGGCCTTGTTCTCGACAATGCTGGCCCAGGCTTCGACCGGCGCCAGCTTCAGACGCGCCTCGCGCCACAACTTGAGCAGTGGCTTGCGGATTTTCGGGTACTTGAGCCGGTTGGCGCTGTAGATGTACCAGCTGTAACTGGCCCCGCGCGGACAGCCGCGTGGCTCATGATTGGGCAGGTCGTTGCGGGTACGCGGGTAATCGGTCTGCTGGGTTTCCCAAGTGATCAGGCCGTTCTTCACGTAAATCTTCCACGAGCACGAACCGGTGCAGTTCACCCCGTGGGTGGAGCGCACGATCTTGTCGTACTGCCAGCGCGAGCGGTAGACATTCTCCCAGTCGCGGGACTCCTTGCGGGTCTCCCCGTGCCCCTCGGAAAACTCGCTTTGCTTGCGATTGAAAAACCGCAGTTGATCCAACAAATGACTCATGGTGCTTTCCTCTCAGGCTTGCTGCGGGGTTCTATGCCCCGCCCGTGCAAGGTTTGGATTCGGTTTCTGTCAGCAGGGCGTCGCAGCACCTTTTCGGGCGTACCACCACCAGGTCACCACAATGCAACTCAGGTAAAAGCCGACGAACATGTAGAAGGCCATCTCCGGGCCGCCGGTCTGGGCCATGGATGTGCCGAAGGATTTGGGAATGAAGAACGCCCCGAAGGCGCCCATGGCCGAGCTGAAGCCCAGGACGGCGGCCGACTCTTTGCCAGCATTTTTCAGGGCCTGTTCACGGACCTCCGGCGCCTTCCCGGCAGCCGCTTTTTCATGCAGGGTGCGGAAGATCACCGGGATCATGCGGAACGTGGAGCCGTTGCCCACGCCAGTGGTGATGAACAGCAGCATGAACATGCCGAGGTAGCCGTAGAAGTTGCCGCCGGTGCCGTTCTGCGGCAGGAAGTGCAGGACGCCGAAGACCATCACAATCATCAGCACGAAGTTCCACAGGGTGACCCGCGCACCGCCGAGCTTGTCCGCCAGCCAACCGCCCAATGGCCGCACCAGTGCGCCTACCAACGGGCCGAGGAAGGCAAATTTCAGCGCAACGACTTCGGGAAACGCGGTCTTGATCAGCAACGGAAAGGCTGCGGAGAAACCAATGAACGAACCGAAAGTGGCCAGGTACAACCAGCACATCAGCCAGTTGTGCTTGCGCTTGAAAATCACTGCCTGCTCGCTGAACGAGGCCCGTGCGCTGGACAAATCGTTCATGCAGAACCAGGCCAGCAAGGTCACCGCAATGATGAAGGGCACCCAGATGAAGCCCGCGTTCTGCAGCCACAGCTGACTGCCGTCTTCGAGTGTTTGCGGCTGGCCGCCGAGGACGCCGAACACCCCGAAGGTGATCACCAGCGGCACACTGAACTGCATGACCGAAACCCCCAGGTTGCCCAGGCCGGCGTTCAGGCCCAGGGCCGTGCCCTGCTGGGATTTAGGGTAGAAAAAGCTGATGTTGGACATGCTCGACGCGAAGTTGCCGCCGCCGAAACCGCACAGCAATGCAATCCACACAAACACGCTGTAAGACGT
The DNA here is from genome assembly GCF_003148705.1 of Pseudomonas sp. OV226. Taxonomy (NCBI): domain Bacteria; kingdom Pseudomonadati; phylum Pseudomonadota; class Gammaproteobacteria; order Pseudomonadales; family Pseudomonadaceae; genus Pseudomonas; species Pseudomonas sp. OV226. The sequence goes on from NZ_QGGS01000016.1 coordinate 24,442, forward strand.
GCTCGGGTCCTGCACGGCAAACCCCATCCACAACGCCGGCAGCACCAGCGAAGCCGTGCTCAGGGCGGTCCAGCGGCGGCCGCCGAAAATCGGCACCATGAACGAGTAGAAAATCCGCAGGGTCGCACCGGACAACCCCGGCAACGCGGCCAGCCAGAACAACTGGTCAGTGGTGAAACTGAAACCGATGGCGTTCAGGCGCACGATCACCGTGCTCCAGACCATCCACACGGCAAACGCCAGCAGCAGTGCGGGAATGGAAATCCACAGGTTGCGCGTCGCCGTCTGTTTACCGCTACGGCCCCAGAACTCGGGATCTTCCGGGCGCCAGTCATGAATGACCGGCCCCTTGTCAGGCTTTTGCAGTACGGACATGGTTGTCTCCTTGAGCAATGCTGGAAATCTGAGTCGCGTTTGCCACGAGCGGCTTGCCGAGCAGCGGGCGGCGGCGTATTTCGCTGAAGTACATCCAGGCCAGGGACACCCAGACCACGCCGTACAACAACATGAAGCAGGAGGAGCGCACGCCGGTCAGGTCCATCAGCGCGCCGAACAGAATGGGCAGGACAAAGCCGCCCAAACCACCGGCCAGGCCGACGATGCCGGACACCGCGCCCATGTTTTTCGGGTAGTCGTTGGCGATGTATTTGAAGACCGAGGCCTTGCCGAACGCGAAGGCGATGCCCATGACGAACAGCAGCACGGTGAACAGCGCGGGATTGAGGCCGATGTGGAAATCCAGCGGGCCGTTGACGGTTTGCACTTGCAGTTGGGTCTGCGGATAGGACAGCAGGAACAGGCAGATCCAGCTCACCCACAACACCCACCAGGTCACGCTTTGCGCGCCCCAACGATCGGACATCCAGCCACCGACGGCGCGCAGCACGCCGCCCGGCAAGGAGAAGCAGGCGGCCAACAGCGCAGCGCTTTGCAGGCTGAAACCGTATTCCTGCACGTAGTAGCGCGTCATCCACAGCGCCAGGGCGACATAGCCACCGAAGACGATCGAGTAGTACTGGCAATAGCGCCACACCGCCGGGTCTTTCAGTGCGCCAAGCTGCTGGCGAAGACTCGCGCCCGAGGCACTGCGATGCTGCTTGTTGTCTGAACTGAGGAACCAGAACAGCAGCGCAGTGATAAACAGAATTGCGCTGAAGACTTTCGGCACCAGTTGCCAGCTACCGGCGGCAATCAGTGCCGGGGCGAGAAACTTGGTGACGGCGGCCCCGGCATTCCCCGCGCCGAAGATGCCCATGGCAAAGCCTTGGTTGTCCTGGTCGAACCACTTGGCGACGTAGGCAATACCGACGGAAAACGAGCCCCCGGCCAGGCCGACGAACAGGCCCAGGACCAGGAACTGCCAGTACGCCGTGGCATGGCTGATCAGGTACAGCGGCAACACGCAGGACAGCATCAGCAGGAAAAACACGATGCGCCCGCCGAAGCGGTCGGTCAAAAGGCCCAGTGGCAAGCGTGCCAGCGAGCCGGTCAGCACCGGGGTGGCGGCCAACAGGCCGAACTGGGTTTCGTTGAGCTGGAGCAACTCCTTGATGGGCACGCCGAGCACGGCAAACATCATCCACACCATGAAGCACACGGTGAAAGCCAGCGTGCTCATGCCCAGCACCAGGCCTTGTCGTACACGCGGTTGAGTCATCTCGCTCTCCAGTCAATTAGCCATGACGGCAGACTAGAGAGGCCAACCCCGCAAAAACTTGATCCGGATCAACGAAGCCCCGAGGCCCACAAGCCTATGCTTGCGCAGCCTACCTCCAAGGAGGTAGTGCGCAAAAACCTGTAAACCCTTTGTTTATCAGCATCTTGCCGTTTCACTTCAACGGCGTTGCTGGCACCGATCGGTCGACAACTCTTTAGAGGTAGTGCGCCGGGTTCGGCGGCAAAACCGTCAACTGTTGTTCCCTGGAGTTCTGCATGGCCGGTTTTCACGTGTTTACCCAAGGCCTGCGCGAATGATCCGCTGGTTGCGCAGTTCCCTGCCCGCGCGCGCAGGGCTCGCGGTCATCCTGATTGCCGTGCTCGCCCTCGCCAGCTCGCTGAGCGCCGGTCTGATCGCCTGGTTCAGCCAGGGCGACGCGGCGGCGATCAACACCGCAGGCTCGGTGCGCATGGAGACCTATCACCTGAGCTGGAAGCTGGCGTCGGGGGCCGACACCGAAGAACTCGCCCGCGTTGCCCAGAGCTTGCAACAGCGCCTCACCAGCCAGTCCCTCAAGACCGTGCTGGACGACGGCGCCAATCCCGACTTGCAACGCAGCTACCAGCAGCTCCAGCAAACCTGGAACGAAGACTTGCATCCGGCGTTGATCCGCGGCGATGCGACGACATTTCAGGCCGGCGCCCAGCCCTTCGTTGAACAACTGAACCGGTTCGTCAGCCTGTTGCAGCGCCAAAGCGAGCAAAAGCAAACCTGGCAGCAGGTGATACAGGGGGCGGCCCTGTTCACCACCATGATCATCCTGCTGATTGGCCTGTACGAACTGCAATACAGCGTGGTGACCCCGCTGGGGGAATTGGTCGAGGCCACCCAACGCTTTCGCCGGGGCGACTTCAAGGCCCGGGTCAATCATCAGTCTCAAGACGAGCTGGGACAGTTGGCCATGAGCTTCAATGCCATGGCCGAAACCATCGAGGAGTCTCATCGCACCCTGGAAACACAGGTCCTGCAAAAGACCCTGAACCTGCAACAGGCCAACGCCGCCCTGGAATTGCTGTATCAAAGCAGTCGCAGCCTGGCCACACGCCTGGCCAACGCCGAGGGCCTGGACGAATTGATCCGGCGCTTCCAGACGCGCCTGCCCGGGTTGCGCCTGTCGCTGTGCCTGCAAGGCCAATTGCAGGCCCCGGCCCAGCAATTGCTCGCCCTGCATGGCGCCAGCAACCGGGAGGTCTGCGCCAGCAGCAATTGCGCCACGTGCCAGAAGCATCTTCAACCCCACCCGATCACGTTGAGCATCAGCAATCAGGGCAGCGAACTGGGCGAACTCAAGGCCCACTTCATCGATGGGCACGCCCCGCAAGCCTGGGAAACCCAACTGATCCAGGCCCTGGCCAACCTGATCGGCACCTCGCTCTCGCTCAAGCGTCAACGCGAGCAGGACCATCGCCTGTTGTTGCTCGAAGAGCGCACCATCATTGCCCGCGAGTTGCACGATTCTCTGGCCCAGGCCCTGTCGTACATGAAGCTGCAAGTCAGCCGCATGCAGACCCTGATGCGTCGCGGCGAGCCCGTGGCAACCTTGGAAAACGTCACCGCGGAACTGCGCGAAGGGCTGAACAATGCCTACCGCCAGTTACGCGAATTGCTGACCACCTTCCGCTTGCAGATTCACGACGCCGGCCTGATTCCGGAACTCAAGGAAACCGCCGAGGAGTTTTCCCGCCGGGGCGAGTTCCAGGTACACCTGCAGGTCGACAGCTTGGCGTTCGAAATGTCCGCCAGTGAGCAGATCCACATCCTCCAGATCACACGCGAGGCACTCTCCAATTGCCTGCGCCATGCCCACGCGCAAAACGCCTGGCTGCAACTGCGCCAGGACGGCGAGATCGTGCGGCTGTCGATCGAGGACGATGGCCGGGGCTTCAGCGACAGTTGCGATCAGCGCGAGCACCACGGCCTGACCATCATGAATGAACGTGCCCGCAGCTTGCACGGGCAGTTGCAGATCGTTTCCAGGGAGCCTCAGGGCACCCTCGTCCAGATGGAATTCCGACCGGAGTTTCTCGGACAACCCACAAAAGGTAGCGTCACATGAACCCGTCCCCGCAATACCGGATCCTGTTGGTCGACGACCACCCCATGATGCGTCGCGGCATCCGCCAGATGCTCGAACTTGAAGATGATTTCCTGATTGTCGGCGAAGCCGGCCACGGCGAGGAAGCCCTGGCCATGATCGAGCCGCTGCAACCTGACCTGTTGCTGCTCGATAACAACATGCCGCAAATGAATGGCATTGAAACCCTGCGACGCTTGCGGGCCATGCACTGCACCGCCAAGGTGCTGCTGTTTACGGTCTCCGATGCCGAAGACGATATTCGCGATGCATTGCGCCTGGACGCCGATGGCTACCTGCTCAAGGACATGGAGCCCGAGCTGCTGATTCAGTACATCCGCGATGCCCTGGACGGCGCGCTGGTCGTCAGCCCCGGCCTGACCCGGGTCATGGCCCAGGCGCTCCGCTCACCACCGCGCCAGGCCGAGGTCGAGCTGACCGAACGCGAGCGTCAGGTACTCAAGACCATCGCCAGCGGCTTGAGCAATAAAGTGATCGGCCACAAGCTGGGCATCACCGAAGGCACGGTCAAGGTTCATGTGAAGAACCTGCTGCACAAACTGGGGCTGCGCTCGCGCGTCGAGGCTGCCGTGTGGGCGATGGAGCATCTGCGCAACACAGGCTGAGCACCATTCCCCTTTGGAGGTAGTCCGGTGGAGGCATAGGCCATGGGGCCAGCACGCTTTACCATGACCGGTAGCGGAGGTACGCCATGCTGACTCACCCTTCCACCGTTTTAATGTTGCGTCGTCATCACCTGTTCAAGCAATTGCCGGACAAGGTGTTTGAAGAAGTCTGTGGCCTGGCCACGCTCAAACGCCTGAGTTGTCACAGCACGCTCCTGCACCAAGGGGATCCGGCCAAGCGCTTTTTCCTGCTGATCAGCGGCCAGATCAAGCTGTACCGGATCACCGGAGAAGGCCAGGAAAACCTGGTGGAGATCATCCAGCCCGGGCAAACCTTTGCCGAGGCCCTGCTGTTCAGCCAGATCCGTTTTTACCCGGTGAGCGCCACCGCCCTGAAGGACTGCGTGCTGGTCAGCATCGAGGGCAGCCATTATCGCAACGCCCTGGAAGATCAGCCGAAAGTCTGCCTGGCGATCCTGGCGAGCATGAGCATTCACTTGCATCAGCGCCTCAAGGACATCGACACCCTGACCCTGACCAACGCCAGCCGGCGGGTGATCAATTTTCTGTTCCAGGAGCGCGACCCGGTCAACGGCCAGATCGTGCTGCAAGTCTCCAAACGCCTGGTGGCCTCGAAGCTGGGCATCCAGCCGGAAACCTTCTCGCGCATTTTGCATCGACTGGTGGAGAGCGGCCTGATCGCCATGGAGCGCCGCAACATCCGCATCCTCGCGGAAGACGAACTGGCGACTTATCACCCGTAACTGAACCGGTGGACTTGACCCTCATCAAGGCGCAAGGCGTACAACCTTGCACACTGACCGGGTCCACCTGCGGAGAACCTTCATGCCCTCACCCACCCTGCCTCTGGTTTACTCCTGCTCAGGCTGCTCCAACGTTGCCCAACTGGCCAACACCCTGGCGGTGCGCCTGGATCGCCAGGGGCTCGCCGAAATGTCCTGCATTGCCGGGGTCGGTGGGCATGTCAGCGCGCTGGTCAACAAGGCACGCTCGGGACGCCGGATCCTGGCACTGGACGGCTGCCCCTTGCAGTGCGTCGAAAACTGTTTGAAGCAACATGGCCTGCACGCCGACGTGCACCTGATTCTCAGCCACTACGGGCTGCGCAAACGCTATGCCGAGGACTGCACCGAAGCGCAGTGTGATGAGTTGTTTGAAGGGATCAAACAGTTGATAGCCAGTGATGCCCGGCCGCTTGAAAACCGGCAAACCGAAACCCACTGAAAAGGCCTGCCGGGCAAAACAAAACCCGTGTCGGAGCGAGCAGGCTCGCTCCGTTGATGGGTGTCGGTCAGCCTGCCGCCAACCCCTTCCCCGCCCGCTCCAGATTGCGCCACAGCCAGGCAGGCAATACGTCCGGGTCGAGGCTGTCGATCAGGTTCTTCAGGGTCAATCCCAATTCGGTATCCCCCTCGATGACCAGGCGTCGACGGAAAAACAGGGTGTCCGGGTCCTCCTGCCGACTGGCCAGCAACAGAAACTCACGCCAGTTGCCACTGATGGTCACATCGGCCTCGGCCCGCTCGGCAATCTGTAGCCCGTCACGCGATCGACTCAAGTACCAGCAAAGCCCGAGGTCCGGGATGCGCAAGCACAGCCAGCGACCGCGCAACAGGTCGAACTCACCGTCACGCAACGGCTCGGCGAGGCAGCGGTTGAGCGCCTGTTGCAACGCCAGGCGCTGCACCACAAAGGGCACCCGACGAACCAGTGGAAGCACTCGATCGGCACCGTACAACAGCCATTTTTTTCGCTTCAGCACAGGCCAGCCTCCTCAACACGCAACATCCCGGCCTGGCCATGCCAATAGCCATTGCAGCCATCGACAAACAGCGGTGGCGCCTCGCCCTGACGCACCCGTTGCCAGGCCTCAATCACCTCGACCATGCCCTGGGCCCGAGGGCTCAAGCGCACGATGTCCGCGCCGCTGGCCACCAGCCCCGGGTAATCGGCCAGCAGATTAGTCACCTCGGCCGACATCGTCTGAATACCGTTGAGGGTGAACAACGCCTGCCCGGCCTGACTGCTCAGCGCCAACCCATCGGGGTAGTTGATGCAACAGAACTGGCAGTCATCCTTGGGCCGGTTTTCTGCCCGGGCGGTAAAGCAGCGAGCGGAATAGGCCAGGGGTAAATGCCCATAGGCAAAGACTTCCACTTGCGGCACTTCACGGCCCAGCTCGCGCACCTGTTCAAGCACTGCGCGAATCAGCGCTGCCGAACACTCCACCGGCGGCACCCAACGGACCATGCCGCTGTCTTGCAGTTGCGTCAGGGCATGACCGTTGTACAGATTCAGCGCCGGCCCGCCCACAAACGGCAACTTGCGTTCGGCCAGCAGTTGCACCGCGCCCATGTCATTGGCTTCCACCAGCAACTCGCCGTTGTCGCACAGGCGACGCAGGCTGGAGAGTTCTGACGCGGCTTCGATCAGGGTCAGGCTGGACAGCACCAGTTGCGCCTGGCTACACGCCTGCAACTCGCGACCCAGGCCCAGCCATTGATCCAGGGAGAATGCCCGACGCTTCGAGCACACGGTTTCTCCCAGGTAAATCACATCCAGGGGCAGGCTCGACATCTCGGCGTAAAATTGCCCCAATTGTTCCTTGTCCCAGTAATACAGGACCGGTCCCAGGCTCAGCTTCATGTTCAGCCCCTTATTGCCATGATCGATGGTAGGCACCCAGTGTGGTCTGGCTGCCTTCGGACAAACCGGCCAGCACCTGGCGCCATTGGTCTTTGACCTTGAAGCTCTTGGGTGACGCGCGATGGGTGTCGAGGGCCGCGCGCCAGACCCGGGTGACTTGCTCGACATACGCCGGGCTACGCTGGCGGCCTTCGATCTTGACCGCTTCAACCCCGATGGCCGCGAGCTCCGGAAGCAGGTCCAGGGTGTCGAGACTGGTGGGTTCCTCCAGCGCATGGAAGCGCTTGCCGTTGACCAGAAAACGTCCCTTGCACAAGGTCGGATAACCGGCGGATTCGTCAGGGGTGTAGCGGTCGATCAGCACGTCATTGAGCCGTGCGCTCAGGCCTTCGGCATCTTCGCTCCAGCGTACGGCCTTGGCCGGCGAACAGACGCCGCACAAATTGGGAGACTCACCGGTAATGTAGGAGGACAGGTGGCAGCGCCCCTCGGCCATGATGCACAAACTGCCGAAGCCGAAGACTTCGATGGGCACCGGACTGTTGGCCGCGACCTGGCGCACCTGGGCCAACGACAGCACCCGTGGCAGCACCGCACGACGAATGTTGTAGCGCTGCGCATAAAACGCCAGCGCCGCGGCATGGGTCGCGGAACCCTGGACCGACAGGTGCAAGGTCAGTTGCGGGTGGCGCTCGCAGGCATACGCCAGAACCCCGGGGTCAGCAGCGATCAGCGCATCCACGCCAAAATCGGCGGCGCGATCCACCGCGCGCTGCCAGCGCTCCCAGCCCTTGGGCTGCGGGTAAGTATTGACCGCGACATAGAGTTTGCGTTGATGCTGGCGGATGTGTTCGACCGCCGCATCGAACTGCTTGTCATCCATGTTCAATCCGGCGAAATGGCGGGCATTGGTGTCATCACGAAAACCGACATAGACGGCGTCGGCGCCTTGGCGCACCGCCGCTTTGAGCGCAGGCAGGTTGCCTGCCGGGCAGACCAGTTGCATGGGGAATCCTCATCTAGGAACACGTCCGGACCCGCGCCCTGTCTTTCGGACAGGCCCGCAGTGTCGAGTGCGCCGCCAGTCTAGCGAGACCGGCGGCGACGGCCTTGACGGCAATCAATTGCCCTCAATGCATCAGGTCGGCGAAAGACAGGAACGCCACGTTGTCGTGCTTGTGCACCCGATGCTCGCGCTCCACGATGGCCAGGCCATCGGCCCAGCAGGCCGCCGTCAACATGGCCGAGCTCTGCTGCGGATGTAGTTCCACGCGCAATTGCCCGTCGGCATCGGGAACCAGTTTGGCCCGCAAATATTGTCGACGCTTGTTGCTTTGCAGCCAGTCGAAACCGGCCGGCAGCGCCATCGGGCGCGGCATCACCTGACTCACGCCCTGAGCCCTGAGCAGGAACGGACGCACCACCACCAACGCGGTGATCAACGCGGCCGAAGGATTGCCCGGCATGCCAATCCACGGCTTGCCGGCCACCTCGCCGAACGCCAGCGGTTTGCCCGGTTGAATCGCCAGCCGCCAGAAATCCACGCTGCCCAATTCATCGATGGCCCGCTTGAGATGGTCCTCCTCGCCGACCGACACGCCGCCCGAGGTCAGCAGCAGATCGCACTCCGACGACGCCAGGCTCAAGGCATGCCGACTGGCCGCCAACTCATCGGCCATGACCCCGTAGTCATGCACTTCGACGCCCCAGCCGCGCAACAGGGCGGACAGGCAATACCGATTGCTGTTGTAAATCTGCCCGGGCGCCAGTGATTCACCCGGTTCGCGCAACTCGTCACCGCTGCTCAACAGGCACACGCGCAACGGCCGATACACCTCGACCCGGGCAATCCCGGCACCGGCCAGTAGCCCCAATTCCTGGGCGCGCAAGCGCTTGCCGGCCATGAGCAACAGATGCCCCTGGCGGACTTCCTCGCCTTCCTTGCGCACGTGATCGCCCACCGTTGCCGGCGGCAACCAGACCTTGTCGCCCTCGACCTGACAACTCTCCTGCGGCACCACGGTGTCAGCACCCGGCGGCAGCGGCGCCCCGGTGAAAATCCGCACCGCTGTTTTCGCCGCCAAGGGCGAGAACGCCTGTTGTCCGGCGGCGATGCGTCCAGTCAACGGTAGCCAGCCCCCCGCCGCAGGCAGGTCGGCGGCCCTGAAGGCAAAACCGTCCATGGCGCTGTTGTCCCAGGCGGGCAGGTTCAGCGCAGAGTGAATGTCGACTGCCAGCACTCGCCCCAAGGCGTGTTCCAGGGGGATCGTCTGCACCGAGGGTGGCGGTGGTGCCTGGTCGAGCAGATGACTGATGGCCTCGTCCACCGGCATCAACTGGCCGCTGTCGCAGACCCGCCCCGTCATGAGCGCACCTCACAGGCCTCAAGTACCTGCTGCGCCTGAGGCTTGAGGTGAGGGGCGAAATTGCACGGGCCGGTGCGGCTGTCCAGTTGCTCCAGCAGGATCTGGTTCCAGGCGGTGCGGCAGGCGCCCGGCGAGCCGGGAACACAGCACACCAACACCCCGTTGCTCATCCCGGCCAGGGCGCGCGACTGCAGACTGGACATGCCGATTTCCGCCAGGGACACCTGACGGAACAGCTCGCCGAAACCTTCCACATGCTTGTCCAGCAGCGGCAGCACCGCTTGCGGCGTGTTGTCCCGAGCGGTGAAACCGGTGCCTCCGGTCATCAACACCACTTGCACCTCGGGGTCGGCGATCCAGTGCGAGACCTTGGCGCGGATCTGATAGATATCGTCCGGCACCAGGCCTCGGTCGATCAGCACATGACCGGCCGCTTGCAGCAAATCGGCCAGGGTCTGCCCGGAGGTGTCGGTGGCAAAAGTTCGTGTGTCGCTGATGGTCAGCACGGCAATGTTCAAGGGTTGAAACGTGCGTTGCGTCAGATGGGCCATGTTCAAGCCTTCCCGTAGATGAGGGTATGACCAAGCCTGAACCGGAATGGCCAACGAGCCTATTCCTCCAAGGAGGTACCTCGTCAGGATCAAGACGTGCGTTGCCACACGTCCTGTTCAATGCACATCAGGGCGCCAGGCGATTGCGCTGCCACAGACCGTCGACCAGGCGGTAATCCAGACGGTCGTGCAAACGATCGGCGCGCCCCTGCCAGAACTCCATGCGATCAGGGTGCAAACAGTAGCCGCCCCAATGCTCGGGCCTCGGCACGGTCTGGCCGACAAAACGTTTGATGGTGTCCGCCAGCAAGCTTTCAAGCGCTGCCCGATCGGCCAGCGGACGGCTTTGCGGCGAGGCCCAGGCCCCCAGGCGACTGCCGATGGAACGGGAATCGAAGTACGCATCCGACAGTGAGGGGTCAAGCCTGGACACCCGGCCTTCGATACGCACCTGCCGCTCCAGTCCCGGCCAGAAAAATGTCATGGCGGCAAAGGGGTTGGCCGCCAGTTGCTGCCCCTTGTCGCTGTGGTAATGGCCGAAAAAAGTGAACCCTTCATCGCTCAAGCCCTTGAGCAGCAAGACCCGGCAGTGCGGGCGCCCATCACTGTCGACCGTCGACAGCATCATGCTATTGGCTTCGACAGGAGCACACTCGGTGTCGCGGGCCTGTTGCAGCCATTGCCGAAACATCACCAGCGGGTCGTCCATCGTCGCGTCGTCTTGCAGACCATGGTGGGTGTATTGCCGGCGCATTTGTGCCAGGGAAAGAGGCATGACCGTGATCTCCTGAGGGTTTTGTCCAGTGTGCGAGGCACTGCACACGCCCACCTTGACCACCATCAACACTCAGCGTCGAAGCCACGTCGCCCTTGCCTACTTGAGCCCCAGACGCCGTGCCAGTTTGTGCAGGTTGCTGGGGTCGACTTCCAGCAGTCGCGCGGCACTGGCCCAGTTTTCCCCGGACAGGCTCAGGGCCTGGCGTATTTTTTGTCGCTGGTAATCGTCGACCGCCTCGCCCAGCGGCTGAAAAGGCAGGTCCGACGTCACATCCGGGCCAGGCTCGACAGCCGCCCCGAGGGCACCGGTCGCACTGTCGAGGTCCAGGATTTCGGGCTCCAGCGTCATGATCAGTGTGCGACTGGTGCCGCGACTGAGTTGCTTCAACGCGGCTCGACTGATGACATGTTCCAGCTCTCGCACATTGCCCGGCCAGGTATAAGCCAGCAACGCCCGCTCGGCCGATGGCGACAATCGCAAGCCGCGCAAGCCAAGCCGCGCCCGATTGAGTTCAAGGAAATGCCCGGCCAGCATCAGCACGTCGTTACCGCGTTCGCGCAGGGCCGGAATCGGCACCGGGTACACCGAGAGCCGGTGATACAGGTCCGCGCGAAACAAGCCATCGCGGATGCTGTCGGGCAGGTGCCGGTTGGTGGCGGCGATGATTCGCACATCGACGTGCAATGGCTTGTCCGCGCCCAGGCGCTGGATCTCACCGTTCTGCAGGGTGCGCAGCAGTTTCGCTTGCACGCTCAAAGGCAACTCACCGACCTCATCGAGAAACAGCGTGCCCCCGTTGGCGGCATCGAAGCGCCCGGCACGGTCACTGGTGGCGCCGGAGAAAGCGCCTTTGACATGACCGAACAATTCGCTCTCTGCCAGCGACTCGGGCAATGCCGCGCAATTGACCTGAATCAGCGGCTTGTGGCTACGCCGTGACAGTCGATGCAAGCGCCGGGCGAACAGTTCTTTGCCAACGCCGGTCTCGCCCAGCAACAGCACCGGCAAATCGGAGTCGCCCAGGACATCCAGTTCGTTGAGCAATTGGTGCAAGGCTTCGCTCTGCCCAAGAATCTCGCCTTCCTCGACGGGCACTCGCAGGTCCTGGAGATCGCTGCGCGACAAACGCAGACTGCGGATCTCCTGCTCCAGGCGAGTCACCCGCACGGCCGCTTCGATCTGCAAGGTACAACGCTTGAGTTCCTCGTGCGCATGGCTGTCGAAGGTGCCAGCGTGCAATGCATCCAGGGTGATCGCCCCCCAGATTCGACCTTCGACATAGAGGCTCACCCCCATGCAGTCGTGCACCGGCAGTGGTTCGCCGACGTGGTTGTCGAGCAAGCCGTCGTAGGGGTCCGGCAGGCGGCTGTCAGGCTCGAACCAGACCGGCTCGCGCGACGCCATGATCGCCGCCAGTCGAGGGTGCTGAGCGATGACAAAACGACGCCCCAACGCTTCGTGAACCAGCCCCACGGTCGCCACCGGCCTGAGGCTGTCATCGTCCAGACGCAGCAACCCCACGGCACCGCTGTTGAAGTATTCACGCAGTGTCTGGACCAGTCGTTGCAACCGTACCGCATTGGGCAACTCGACGATCAAGTCGGCTGCCAGGCTTTCACGCAACATGGTAGTCATTACCCTCTATGGTTGGATTCACCCTAAAGCGTCAGGGTACTTTTCACCACAGTTAAAAATTAATCCATGGTTATCAATCAGTTAAATATGGCATGCCGGATGCAACGAGCCTGGGGAACCGTTGAAACTCAAATAAAGGAACCCTGATGAGCCAGACCCTACTGGAACAAAGCCTCGGCCAACTGGCCTGCGACATTCCCGGTGCCACCCGGATTTTTCATACCTTCAATCTGGACTTCTGCTGCGGCGGGCATAAAAGCCTGCGCGAGGCGACCCTTGGCAAGGGCCTCGATCCACTGCTGATTGCTGACGCCCTGCAGGACCTGCAAGACGCCGGCGAAACCCAGCACGATTGGCGCAACGAGCCTTCGCATGTGTTGATCGCTCACCTCCTGACCCGCTACCACGCCCGCCACCGCGAGCAACTGCCGGAACTGATCCGCCTGGCCCGCCGTGTAGAACAGGTGCACGGCGCCCGCACCAGTTGCCCCAACGGCCTGGCTGATCTGCTGGCCGACATGCAGCAGGAACTCGAAGGCCACATGCTCAAGGAAGAACAAGTACTCTTCCCGATGCTGCAACAAGGCATCGGCGCTCAAGCCGCGCCACCGATTCAGGTACTGCGCTTCGAACATGATCAACATGGCCAGGCCCTTGAGCAGATGCTCACCCTGACCCACCACATCACCCCGCCCGCCGATGCCTGCAACACCTGGCGCGCACTCTATCGCGGGCTGCTGGAATTCAAGGACGACCTGATGCAGCACATCCATCTGGAAAACAACGTGTTGTTCATTAACGCCCTGAACCCACACCACTGATCGATTGACCCGTCACACCCAACCCCGCGCCAACCCATCGGTTGACGCGGGGTTTGTCTGTGAACGACTGCGTGCAATCAACCCCAATAAAACATCGCCTTGGCCAGGATCACGATCACCACCATGTGCGCGAGAATGCTGCGACGAATCCAGCTGGCGCGGAGCGTGGTCAGCCGCGCGCTTTTGAGCCAGTACGCCAGCAACAAGTAATGACCAATGATGCTCAGGGCCAGCAGAATCTTCAGGCTCAGCAACGTGCCAAAGCGGCTGTCCAGCGGGTGGCTCAACACTTCTCGGTAACGCCACGCCAGGCTGATGCCGGCGCCATACAACAGCACCACCACGCCATGCAGGACTTTGCGCGAACACACGGCAATGGCTTGATCCGCCGTTACTTGTGCGGTGTCCGCCAACTGCTGGCGCGCGCGGTGCCAGATGACCACTTCGAAAAACAGCGTGCCGATGAAGGCGATGGCCGCCAACAGGTGGATCACCAATAGAAAGGGATACATCACCGATTACCTCCCTGCGTTTGCCTGATTATCCCGGATGACCATCCACCCGGGCTCGCAGCAACATCGGCCCATAGCGCCAGGCGTACAGTGCGAACGCCAGCGTCCAGCACAGCCCCGCCAGCCACAACGCGGTCAGGGGCAGAAACACAATCAACACCACCCGACTCAGGCACGCCAGGTTGAGCAAAATGAACGCCAGGGTCATGCCCGACGGCGGTTCCAGTGCACGACCGGTATGCCCCAGACTCACTCGCGCAATCATCGCCAACACCAGGCCGCCCATCGCCCCTATCGTCAGGCAATGCACCGCCAGGCTCGGGCTCAACGGCGCGCCGAAATGCCACAGCGCCATTCCCAGGCACGCCACCGCCAACCAGCCATACGCCAGGTGCAACGACCACAACAAGGGCACGCGCCACAGTGCCCGGTCATGCCAGCGAACCAGGCGCACCAGATGCCCCGCCCCCAGCACCGCGAACAACAGGCCGAACCAGACATTGGGGTTGAGCGCCGGCCCTGCGGCATACAACAACGCCACGAGGGGCGAACCGATCAGCAGCAGCCAATCAAGCCACGGCCAGGCAACAACGCCTTCGACCCGACCCAACCCGCGCTGAGTGAAGAACGGAATGACGCGCCCGCCAATCAAACCCATCATCGCCGCCACCAGCCAGATCCCGGTCAGCACGCCTTGGCGCTGCCAGCCTTCATGGCCTTCGAGCAGTCCGAGCAGGGACAATCCGTCAGCCACAGCCAGCAACAACAGGACCACGACAATCGGGTAATTGCGCTTCTGCCGCACCTTCCACAGGGTGAACCCCATGAGTGCCGCCACTGCTAACGGAAACGCCATTTCCAGCACGGCCAGTAATGGCCACGGCGCATTGGCCAACCAGGCCACGCGCGCCAGCAACCACAACAACGCCAGAGCCGCCAGCGGTTTGCCGCTGATACCGGGGCGACTGGTCCAGGTCTGCACGGCAGTCAGCAAAAAGCCCGCGATAATCGCCAGCCCAAACCCGAACAGCAACTCATGGCGATGCCAGCCCAACCACCCACCGGCCGGCTGCCAATCAGCAATCGAACCGCTAAAGGCTGCCAGCCAGAGCGGTATGACCAGCACTGCCAAGCCGCAACCGGCGAGGAAAAATGGCCGAAAGGCCAGACGTAACAGCGGCGCGATTGCCATCGCTTTACGGCGGTCAAGCACTTGCATAAAGCCACTCCTCTACCTTGTTGCTGGCCCGCGAGGTCAATCCTGGGGGCCATCATCGGGTATCACTAATCAATTGCCTTTGTCGCAGATCAAGTGTGCAAGGGGCGTACCGTTCAAGGGCGAACGCCGCTCCTGCGGGGGCGGAGCAAGCGCCCTCGCCACAAAAGGATCAGCAATAGGGTAAAAATAACCCTTAAATGGTTTTTATAACCCTAACGCTCAGGGTCATTTATACCCCAGCTCATAAAAACCCCTCTAAATCAGGGCCCGCAGAGATGGCCCGCGTCTTGCTCTAGCCCCAGCAAGTCCAAGAAACCTCGATCCCCGGGAGCCCTCATGAAAAAGATCCTCCAGCCACTGGCCTGGTTCGTGGTGTTGACCTCCGTCGTGGCCGTCGCCAGTGGCGTGTCTTTGGGTCTCGTCTGATTTTTTCGCCAACCCCTGCACAACCTTCAGGATGAATTTTTATGGTGCTTCATCGCGTCCACCACCAGATTTTGCGCAGTCATCATTTGTTCGAGCCGTTGAATGAAGAACAGCTGGATGAATTGATGAGTACCAGCCAATTGCTGAGCATCGACAAAGGCGAACCGTTGTTTCGTCAGGGCGAGCCGGCCGACTCGTTCTATTTCGTGATTGCAGGGGCGGTGAAGATCTACCGCCTGACACCTGACGGGCAGGAAAAAGTGTTTGAGGTCCTCGGCGATCGGCAGACCTTCGCCGAGGCGATGATGCTGATGGACACGCCGAATTATGTGGCCTCGGCCGAAGCGGTTTGCCCCACCCAGCTCTACCGGTTATCCAACAGCACCTACATGCGCCTGCTTCAGAGCAACAGCCGGCTGACGTTTGCGCTGCTCGGCAAGCTCTGCGTGCGCCTGCATCAACGGGTCAATGAAATCGAAACCCTGTCACTGAAGAATGCCACCCACCGGGTCGTGCGTTATCTGCTGACACAACTGGTGCGCCAGCAAACCGTTGACAGTCAATTCGAGCTGCCGATGGCCAAGCAACTGATTGCCGGTCATCTCTCGATCCAGCCAGAAACGTTTTCGCGGATTATCCGCCGCTTGATTGATGAAAACATCATTGCTCAGGACGGCCGCCATATCGCCATTCTTGATCGCCTGCGCCTGGAACAGTTCGAGTAAACGCCATGCCCGCCTGCCTGTATTGCCAACATGGCAACCCACCCCACCAGAGTGATTGCCGCCAATGTGGCATGCCTCTGCCTGCACTGGCCGAGCGTGCCGGGGAGCGGCGTCAGCGTCGATTCCTGTGGTTCTGCATCGCCCTGACACTCTTTTGCGTGACGATGTTTTTCTGGCTGCCGCGCAGCATCGTTTGATGCTGCGCTGTGCCGGCCCCCTTTCAACCCTGAGTCAGTTGGCGATACAACTGCGGTAACCGCAGCGGCAGCTGTTCGGGCTGGCGGATCAGGGTGTAGCCATTGGCACCAAACATGTACGGCAGGTAATCCCCGGCCTCGCGGTCAATCGTGATACAGAACGGCGTCAACCCTTGGCGCCGCGCCTCCATCACCGCCTCGCGGGTGTCTTCGACACCGTAGCGCCCCTCATACAAATCCAGATCATTGGGCTTGCCATCTGTCAGCAGCAGTAACAGTTTGCTGCGCCGCTTGCTGCTGCCGAGCAACTGCGTGGCCTGGCGAATCGCCGCGCCCATGCGTGTGTAGTAACCCGGTTTCAGCCCTTGAATGCGCCCCCGGCTGGTGTCGTCATAGCGTTGTGTGAAGGACTTGAGTTCCTGCATGCGCACCTGCTGACGACGCAGCGAGGAAAACCCGTACAGGGCAAAGTCATCACCCAACGCCGACAAGGTTTCGCCGAACAACAGCAGGCTGTCGCGGATCACGTCGATGACGCGATGTTCATCGTTCAAATGAGCGTCGGTCGACATCGACACATCGGCCAGTAACAGACACGCCAGGTCGCGACGGGTTTGACGGTGTTCCATGAACAGCCCCCGTTCGGCGCACTGGCCATGGGCGCGCTCAACGTGAAAATCCAGCCAGGCCTGCATGTCCAGTTCCGAGCCCTGGGGTTGCTGGCGCAACCATTGGCGATCGTTGCGCAAATGCTCGAACTGACGCCGCAAACGATGCGCCGAGGCCTTGAGCCGTGGCGGCAGCGGCTGAGCTTCGCAGTCGCGGGGGATCATCATTTGCAGGCTGACGAAGTCGTCCTGCAGGCGTTTTTTCCGGTAGTCCCACTCCGGCAACCGGATCCCCTCGCCCAGGGGAATATCGTCGACATCGGCCGGCGGCAAATCCAGGTGCAGCTTGAGACCACCGCCCTTGCGCAGGCGTGTGCGCGACAGGGTCAATTCGTCCAGATCGTCCGCCACTCGGGCCGCATCCGGGTCTTCGCTGTCGTCCGACCAGCGATCCAGGTCAACGTGTTCGGTCCAGCTGAACAGGTTCTCCAGACGGACGATCAACAGCCCGCCATCACGGGTGTTTTCATCGATTCGTGTGGCGCGCTTGCGTCCGCTTTTCTGCTCACCGGGAGGGGTCGCCAGAAACTCTTCGGATTCATCGCCCAACTCGGCAGTCTGTGGACTGGCGAGATGCTGTGGCGGGTACAACCACAGGGGCAGCGGCCACGCGGCCCGTTCGCTGCGAGGAAAATGCTCGACACTGCCCGGCTCGCGTAGCGCCTGGCATAACGCCCGTTCCAGCGCCGCTTCGCTGCGGTTCAAGGACGCCGGATCGGGGCGCAATTGCAGGTGCGCATCGACCAGTCGCTTATACCGGGCGCGCAACGCCGGGTAGCGCTGCAACAGCAATCGCGTCCAGCGTTGATTGTCCCGCCCCCAATGCCGCATGCGGCCGGCCTGCGCCGCCAGCAACGTGAGCCAACGATAGAGTTCCTCGTTCAGTGCGGCATCCGGGAAGACAGCGAGGCTCGACGGCAGGCGAAGGTGAGTCTCATCGCACCACGCCAACGGCACTTGCTTGCAGGTGCCGGCGATCTGTTGCAGCAAGTTGCGCCGCAGCAGCAAGTCGCGGTCGCTGGCGGCTTCGACCCCCATGCCACTGGCGCCGCCCATGGCGCGAAACAACAGCGCCAACGGGCGTTGCCGGGTGTCCAGTTCGACGCGCGCCTCAGGGAAATCCGGGCTGGCGTGCCGGGTGATGAAACGGTGCCAGACACTGCCGGCCCACTCTTCCAGTTCGACGGTAAAGGCCATGATTGCTGCCCTTCTTGAACACAAAAAAAACGGCCCGCTGTATCAGCCGGGCCGACCTTTTCTAGCGATTGCCCCGGCTCATGAAGGCACGACCGCTGCTGGAGCGCGCAAAGCGGCACGGCCCCGTTGCTTGAAGCTGAGCAAGTAGCAGAGCAACCCGGCGAAGAACCCCAGACCGGCACCCAGACGTGCCCAGAACAGCACTTGCAGATGTTCGACCGTGGCCATGAATGGCAAGGCAATCCCGTCGGCCTGCCAGCGTTGCAGGTAGACCTGTACGACACCCGCTGCGGTGAGGAACAGCGTGATCATCACCATCGACAGGGTCATCAACCAGAAACCCCAGATTTCAAGTGTCTGCGAACGCTCGTCGCCCGCTTCACCCAACCCGCGCAAGCGCGGCATGGCGTAGCTGATCAAGGTCATCACGATCATGGCGTAAGCACCGTAGAAGGCCAGGTGACCGTGCGCTGCCGTCAGTTGCGAACCATGGGTGTAGAAGTTGACCGGTGCCAGGGTGTGCAGAAAACCCCAGACGCCCGCACCGAAGAACGCCGTGACCGTGGTGCCCTTGGCCCACAGTGTGGCCGCGCGATTCGGGTGTTGCCGGCGACGGTTCTTCACCATGCTGAAGGCGAAGACCACCATGGCCAGGAACGGCAGCGGTTCCATGGCAGAGAAGATTGAACCGACCCACAGCCAGACCTCGGGCGCACCAATCCAGAAGAAGTGGTGACCGGTGCCGATGATCCCGGTAATCAGCGCCATGGCGATGATCACATAGAGCCATTTCTCCACGACTTCGCGGTCGACCCCGGTGATCTTGATCAGGACAAACGCGAGCATCGATCCCATGATCAATTCCCACACACCTTCCACCCAAAGATGCACCACCCACCACCAGTAGAACTTGTCGCGGGCCAGGTTACCGGGGTTGTAGAAGGAGAACAGGAAGAACACCGCGAGCCCGATCAACCCCGTCATCATGACCATGCTGACGGTGGTCTTGCGACCTTTGAGCAGGGTCATGCCGATGTTGTAGAGGAACCCCAGGCACACCACCACAATGCCCATCTTGGTGATGGTCGGTTGCTCCAGGAACTCCCGGCCCATGGTGGGCAGCAGTTCGTTGTGGGTCAGCCGGGCCAGGCCGGCATAGGGCACCAGCAGGTAGCCGAGAATCGTCAGCACACCCGCCGCCGCGAAGACCCAGAACAGAATGATCGCCAGCTTCGGACTGTGCAGCTCGCGGTCGGCCTCCTCCGGTATCAGGTAGTACGCCGCGCCCATGAAACCGAACAGCAGCCAGACGATCAGCAGGTTGGTGTGCACCATCCGCGCCACGTTGAAGGGAATGATCGGGAACAGAAAGTCCCCTACCACGTATTGCAGGCCCATGATCAAACCGAACAGCACCTGACCGAGAAACAGCATCAGGGCAAACACGAAGTACGGTTTGGCCACGGCTTGCGAGGCGAATTTCAGATGTGGATTAGCAATGCTCATCGCTTAGCCCTCCTTGTTTGGCGGCCAGCCATTGGTGTTGATTTTCGAGCTCCATTTGAGGAACTCGGCGATGTCATCCACCTCCTGCTCACTCAACTTGAACTGCGGCATCGCTCGCCGGCCCGGCACATTCAGCGGCTGCATTTTCATCCAGGCATGCAGGAAGGGTTTGAAGCCCTCCTCCCCGCCGCGTCGCTGGAACACATTGCCCAGCTCAGGCGCAAAGTAGGCGCCCTCGCCCAGCAGCGTGTGGCAGCCGATGCAGTTGTTTTGCTCCCAGACTGTCTTGCCGCGGATCACTGATTCAGTGAGTTGCGCTTCATTGCTGCGCGCTGGAAAGGTTTGTTCCGTGTGGTAGGTCAAGGCCAGGAATATCAGGAAGAAGAAAACGCTTCCCCCGAAGTAGATATTCCTGGCCATGCCTTTGGTGAAGGTCTCTGACATGGTCGCTTCCTCTTTGCTTGGCCCGTCCATTTTAGGAAGCGAGGGGTCGAAATCTGCTTGATGGCGATCAAGAAACTCCGATGGTTTTGCTCAGGTATTACGCGTGGAAGTACTTGACCCTGTAGCAGCTGGCGCAGCCTGCGTTCGGCTGCGAAGCAGTCGTGAGAGGTGACACTGCAGTGATTCAGGTTAAAGGCGGGGGGCAGGATTTACGACGGCTGCGCAGCCGAACGCAGGCTGCGCGAGCTGCTACATGAGTTACACGATGGCCAGCAAGGTCAATCCCACCAACAACGCCAGCACGAACGCCCAGCTCATCATCAATCGCCGCCACAATCGCGGCGCGTGGCGCATCTCCATGAAGCCATTCGTAATCAGCCACGCCTTGGCGACAGCCACCAGCAAAATCGCAAGGGACAGCCACCACGCCGCCGCGGACTGCGCCAGCAACACCGTGCACAGGCTTAACGCGGTCAGTGCGGCCCAGCAGACAAACAACCACCTGGAAGCAGACATTGGCACCTCATCAACCCAGCACGTAGACCAGCGGAAACAGCACGACCCAGATCAGGTCGACCATGTGCCAATACAACACGCCGGATTCGAATCCGCTGCGGTTGCTGGCGTCATAGCGGCCACGACGGCACCGCTCGGCCAGCCATCCAAGGATCAACATGCCGAGCAGGACATGGAGAAAATGAAAACCGGTGAGAATCCAGTAGAGGGTAAAAAACGTGTTGTGCTCAAGGCCCAGCCCCGAGGCCAGCAAGTGCCGGTACTCGGTGACTTTCAACACCACATAGACACTGGCGGCAAGCAACGCGGCCAGCAGATAGATCGCGCCACGGCGTGACCGCGAGTGCCGGACCTGCTCCTGTGCCAGGGCGGCGAACAGCCCGGCAGTGAGCAGGCTCAGGGTCATCGCCAGACCGGTTGAGGTGTTGAGCAACAGTCGGCTTTCGCCAAACATCTGCGGCTTGATGGCTTGGGTGACGGCGAACACCAGTATCAGAATGGCGAACACCGAGAGCTCGGCGAGGATAAAAAACCACATCGCCAGATCGCCCGGCAAGTGGCCAGGCGAAGCGTTTGCGGACTCAGCCGAAGTGGACATCAACCACGCCCATCAACGCGGCCACCGTCATCGGATCATCGCTCAACGGTTCGGCCAGGCACGCCATGCAGGCCTCACGCGGGCTCATCCCGGAGCGGATCATTCGCGCGGTAAAAATCAGCAGCCGCGTCGAGGCCACCTCCTCCAGATCATGCTGATCGAGCCGGCGCAGGGCCTGCCCCAGCCTGACCACTTGCGCCGCCAGCGCACTGTCCACCTGCGCTTCCCGGGCGACAATGCGCTCTTCCTCAGCCACGGGCGGATAGCCGAAACGCATCGCCACAAAGCGCTGACGGGTGCTCGGCTTCATGCCTTTGAGCAGGTTCTGGTAACCGGGGTTGTACGACACCACCAACATGAATGACGGTGGCGCCTGCAACACTTCGCCGGTGCGTTCCAGAAACAACTCCCGACGATCATCGGCCAACGGGTGCAGGACCACCACCGTGTCCTGGCGCGCCTCGACCACTTCGTCGAGGTAACAGATGCCGCCTTCGCGCACTGCGCGGGTCAGCGGTCCGTCCTGCCACCAGGTGCCCTGCGCACCAATCAGATGACGGCCGATCAAGTCGGCGGCACTCAGGTCGTCATGGCACGCCACGGTGTGCAGCGGCAGGTTCAATCGATGGGCCATGTGCTGAACGAAACGGGTCTTGCCACAGCCCGTGGGGCCTTTGATCAGCACCGGCATGCCGTGTCGCCAGGCTTGTTCGAACAGCGCCTCCTCATTATTGAGCGGTTGGTAGAAGGGTTCGACCTTGTTTTCGCGAGACGGGATATGGTCCATGGGGCACCTGATTCAACAGCGGATTCATGGAACACGCTAAGGGTCCCTGCGACAACCTGGCAAGCGAGATGACCGGCAAACTTGATCGCCGTCAAGCAAGCATTGGCCTGCTCGGGCATAGCCTTGCAGCGCACTTAGAACCTGCGTCCTGCGCTGCGGTTTCAGCGCATCGCAAAGGTCTTGCCTGAGGAGAAATGGAATGCTGATCAGCAATAGAAAAACGTTTGCTCTGACTGTCGCCGCACTGTATTCGGCACTGGCCGCCGCGGGGACTCACGCGACCAGTGCCGAGGCACCCGCCGCCACGGCGGCCAATCCGTCCATGGTCAAAACGGCCGGCGCTCCCGACATGAGCCAGGCCGACTTCGACGCGTCCAAGGAAATTTACTTCCAGCGCTGCGCCGGTTGCCACGGTGTGTTGCGCAAAGGTGCCACCGGCAAACCGCTGACGCCGGACATCACCCAGTCTCGCGGGCAACCGTATCTGGAAGCGTTGATCACCTACGGCTCGCCCGCAGGGATGCCGAACTGGGGGACGTCCAATGCGTTGACCAAGGATCAGATCACGACCATGGCCAGGTTTATCCAGCACACACCGCCAACGCCGCCGGAATGGGGCATGGCCGAGACGCTGAAAACCTGGAAAGTGCTGGTCAAACCCGAGGATCGGCCGAAGAAACAGCTGAGCAAACTCAACCTGCCGAACCTGTTTTCGGTGACGTTGCGCGACGACGGCAAGATCGCCCTGATCGACGGTGACAGCAAGAAAATCGTCAAGCTGATCGAGACCGGTTATGCGGTGCACATCTCGCGTATTTCCGCCTCGGGCCGGTACTTGCTGGTGATTGGCCGAGACGCACGGATCGACATGATCGACCTGTGGCCGGTGGAGCCCACCAAGGTTGCTGAAGTCAAAGTGGGGATCGAAGCGCGCTCGGTGGAGACCTCCAAGTTCAAGGGCTACGAAGACAAATACACCATCGCCGGCTCCTACTGGCCGCCACAGTTCACCCTCATGGATGGCGAAACCCTGGAGCCCAAACAGATCGTTTCGACCCGTGGCATGACCGTCGACAAACAGGAATATCACCCCGAGCCCCGCGTCGCGGCCATCATCGCTTCCCACGAATGGCCGGAGTTCATCGTCAACGTCAAGGAAACCGGCAAGGTCATGCTGGTCAATTACCAGGACATCAAAAACCTCTCCATCACTTATATCGATGCCGCTCCGTTCCTGCACGACGGTGGCTGGGACAGCTCCCACCGTTACTTCATGACCGCCGCCAACAACTCCAACAAAGTCGCCGTGATCGACTCCAAAGAGCGCAAATTGACCGCGCTGGTGGACGTCGGCAAAACCCCTCACCCGGGTCGCGGCGCCAACTTTGACCACCCCACCTACGGACCGGTCTGGGCCACCAGCCACCTGGGCGACGAGGGGATTTCGCTGATCGGCACCGACCCGGTCAATCACCCGCAATACGCCTGGAAACAGGTCACCTCGATCAAGGGCCAGGGCGGCGGTTCTCTGTTCATCAAAACCCACCCCAATTCCCGTCATTTGTATGTCGACACCACCCTCAACCCCGACGCGAAACTCAGTCAGTCAGTGGCGGTGTTCAACATCGACAAGCTCGACGCCGGCTACACCGTGTTGCCCATTGCCGAGTACGCGGGAATCAAGCAAGGGGCGATGCGCGTCGTGCAGCCGGAATACAACAAGGCGGGCGATGAAGTCTGGTTCTCCGTGTGGAGCGGCCAGGCAGACGAATCGGCGCTGGTGGTGATCGACGACAAAACCCTGAAGCTCAAATCGGTCATCAAGGACAAACGACTGATCACACCCACCGGAAAATTCAACGTCTACAACACCCAACACGACATTTATTGAGCGTTATCAATGCAAGGAAACACCATGAAAAATACGCTGCTTTCACTGTTTGCCCTGACCGCTGCACTGAGCGTGCAACCGGCCATGGCCCAAGACGCGCTGGAACTGTTCAAAAGCAAACCTTGCGCTGCCTGCCACTCCATCGACGCCAAGATTGTCGGCCCGGCACTCAAGGATGTGGCGGCCAAGAACGCGGGGGTGGCCGGGGCGGTGGACACCCTGGCCAGTCACATCAAAAACGGTACGCAAGGTAACTGGGGCCCGATGCCGATGCCGGCCAACCCGGTGACCGATGAAGAAGCCAAGACACTCGCGACCTGGGTCCTGAGTCTGAAATAGCCAATCGGAGGGCGTCATGATGGTGTATGGACACGCTGCAGTTCTGACGGCCCTCCTCCTCATTTGCGCAACGGCAGTTGCCACCCCTGACGCCAAGCGTCAGGCACAACTCGAACACCTGCTGGCCCAGGACTGTGGCGCCTGCCATGGGCTGCACATGACCGGCGGGCTGGGTCCCGAACTGACTCGCACCGCACTGGCCGGCAAGTCCCGGGACAGCCTGATTGCCACCGTCTCCCAAGGCCGACCCGGCACCGCGATGCCCGGCTGGGCCCCGCTGCTTGGCCCGGACGATATTCGTTGGCTGGTCGACCTTCTTCTCAAGGGATACCCCGCACCATGATCCGTTCAATCCTGCTGTCAGCGGCGACCGGGCTGTTGTTGTCCGCGTGTACTCAACCGCCGTTGCGCGGCACCGGTGATCTGGGCGTGGTCGTGGAGCGCGCCAGCGGCAGTGTGCAAATCATTGAAAGCGATACCCGCTCGGCACTGGCCCGACTCGATGGTCTGGGTGACCTGTCCCACGCCTCGGTGGTGTTCTCCCGCGACCAGCGTTATGCCTATGTGTTCGGTCGCGACGGCGGCCTGAGCAAGATCGACTTGCTGACCCGGCGCATCGACCATCGACTGATACAAGGCGGCAACAGTATCGGTGGCGCCATCAGCCAGGGCGGCAAATTGATCGCCGTGTCCAACTATGTGCCCGGCGGGGTCAAGGTCTTCGATGCCGTCACCTTGCAACTGGTGGCTGACATCCCTGCCACCCCATTGGCCGATGGCAGCAAGCGCTCGCGGGTGGTCGGCCTGGTCGACGCACCCGGCCAGCGCTTTGTGTTCAGCCTGTTCGATACCGGCGAGATCTGGACGGCCGACTTCAGCCAGGGAACGTCGCCGAAGATCAGCCGCTTCACCGCCATCGGCCAGCAACCCTACGACGCGCTGATTACCCCGGACGGTCGCTACTACATGGCCGGGTTGTTCGGCGAAGACGGCATGGCCCAACTCGACCTTTGGCACCCCGAACGCGGAGTGCGGCGAGTGCTCGGCGATTATGGACGCGGCCAGGCGAAACTGCCGGTCTACAAGATGCCGCACCTGGAGGGCTGGGCCGTCGCCGACAACCAGGCGTTCGTGCCTGCGGTTGGCCGGCACCAGGTGCTGGTGATGGATTCGCGCACCTGGGAGCAAACCGCCGTCATTCCCGTTGCCGGCCAACCGGTGTTCGTCACCTCGCGCCCGGACGGTCGGCAACTGTGGGTCAATTTCGCCTACCCGGACAATGACCGGGTTCAGGTCATCGACACCGAAACCCACGCCGTGGTCGCCGATTTGCGACCGGGGCCAGCGGTGCTGCACATGGAGTTCACCGCGCGCGGTGATCAGCTATGGCTGTCATTACGCGATGGCGATCAGGTTCAAGTCTGGGACCCGTACAGCCTGAAGCAACTGAGCACCCTTCCCGCTGCCGCGCCAAGCGGCATCTTCTTCAGCAGCCGCGCGCAAAAAATGGGCTATTGAAATGAACCTCGACCTGCTCAGCCGCCAGTTGATCGACCGCTTCCAGCACGGCATGCCGCTGTGCGCGGAACCCTATCAAGAGATGGCCCGGATCCTGGGTTGCAGCGAGCCGCAAGTGATGGCCTGTCTGCATCGCCTGCAATTGGCCGGCGCCTTGTCGCGCGTTGGCCCGGTGTTTGAACACAGCCGCGCCGGGGCCAGCACCCTCGCCGCCCTCGCCGTGCCTCCCGAGCGCCTGCATCAGGTCGCCGAACGCGTCAGCCAATACCCCGAGGTCAATCACAACTACGCGCGCGAGCATCACTACAACCTGTGGTTTGTGTTGACCGGTCCCGATCGCCAGCACATTGAGCGAGTGCTCGAAGCGTTGGAGAACGATACCGGTCTCACACCACTGGACCTGCCGATGTTGACTGCCTACCGCATTGACCTCGGTTTTGCCCTGGGAGAAAGCCCATGCAACCCGGATTGAACGCTAAACAGGCACTGGCCCTGCGTCGACACCTGGAAGGCGGCCTGCCGCGAGTACCGCGCCCCTATCAGTCCCTCGCCGAACGGATAAACGCCGACGAAAACCAGGTGCTCGCGCAAATGCATCAGTGGCACGAACAAGGGCTGTTCCGGCGCATCGGCCTGGTGCTCAACCACCGCGCACTGGGTTTTACCGCCAACGCCATGCTGGTGCTGGATGTTCCGGACGCGTTGATCGACGAAGTCGGCCAGCGCCTGGGCCGGGCGCCCGGCATCACGCTCTGCTATCAGCGACCACGACGCTTGCCGCAATGGCACTACAACCTGTTCTGCATGGTTCACGGGCGTCAACGGGATCAGGTCGAGGCGCAGATTCAGGCGCTGCTGAAGGAGCATTTGCTGGACGACCTGCCCCACGAATTGCTGTTCAGCACCCACGCCTTCAAACAATGCGGCGGGCGCTTTGCCCCGCTGCCAACAGGAGCTCCCCCCCGTGGATGACCTCGACCGTCGACTGATCAATCGCTTGCAACTGGGCCTGCCGCTGGTGCGCCAACCCTGGAAAGTACTGGCCGAGGAACTGGAGAGCAGCAGCGACGAATTGCTCGATCGCCTCCACCTTTTGCTGGAAGACGGCGTGCTCACGCGCTTCGGCCCGATGTTCGACATCGAGCGCTTGGGCGGCGCGTTCACCCTCGCGGCGCTGACGGTGCCGGAAGATCGTTTCGAAGACGTCGCGGAACAACTACAGGCCCTGCCTGAAGTGGCGCACAACTATCGACGCGAACACCCCTGGAACATGTGGTTCGTGCTCGGTTGCGCCACGCAACAACGACTGAGCGACACCCTGCATCACATCGAAACCCTGACCGGCCTGTCGCTGCTCAACCTGCCCAAAGAGGAGACCTACCATGTCGGTCTGTATTTCCCGGTCTGAAGACACCCTGGCTCACCGCTTGATCGAGCTGACCCAGGCCGGCTTGCCGCTGCTGGATGACCCTTGGGCCTGGCTCGCCGAACAGCTCGACCTCAGCATCGAGTCCACCCTGGACTTGCTCAAGCGATTACAGGCAGAGGGTGCCATCCGCCGCATCGCCGCCGTCCCCAATCACTATCGCCTGGGCTACCGCCACAACGGCATGACGGTGTGGGATGTGCGTGATGCAGACATGCCCCGCCTCGGCGCGCTGATCGGTGCGCAACCCTTCGTCAGCCATTGTTATCGACGCCCGCGCCGCACCGCGTGGCGCTACAACCTGTTTGCCATGGTGCACGGTCGCAGCAGTGAGGAAATCGACAGCTACCGCGAGCACCTGCGCTACTTGCTGGGTGATGCCTGCGCCGCCGACGAGATGTTGGTGAGCAGCCGAATCCTGAAAAAAACCGGTCTGCGCCTGCCACCCGCTTCGCACTGAACACGCGCCGACTCAAGGAGAGTTGCATGTTAAGGATCAGCCAATACCTTCGCGCACTGGCCGGCCAGGCGCCCGCCCCCAAAACCGGCGCATCGGGCAGCCAACGGCCACCCGTGGTGATCTGGAACCTGCTCAGGCGTTGCAACCTGACCTGCAAACACTGTTACGCCACGTCCGCTGACAGTGTCTTTCGCGATGAACTGGATACCCCGGCCGCACTCACGGTGATCGACGACCTGCATGACGCCGGCGTGAAGGTGCTGATTCTGTCTGGCGGTGAGCCCCTGTTGCGCGACGACCTGTTTGTGCTCAGCGCCTACGCCCGCGCCAAGGGGTTCTTTGTGGCGTTGTCCACCAACGGCACGCTGATTACTGAGCACAACATCGGGCAGATCCACGCGGCGCAGTTCGACTATGTCGGTATCAGCATCGATGGCCTGCAAGCTACCCATGACGCCTTCCGCCAACTCAAGGGCAGTTTTGCCCGTTCCATGCACGCGATCCGGCTCTGTCGCGAACAGGGTATTCGTGTTGGCTTGCGCACCACGCTCACCCAGGAAAACCATGGGCAACTGCCTCAGCTGCTGACGCTGATGCGTGAGTACGACGTGCAGAAGTTTTACCTGTCGCACCTCAACTACAGCGGTCGCGGCAAACGCAGTCGCACGCTCGACGCCCGGCAACAGATGAGCCGTGAGGCGATGACGTTGATCTTCGAACAGGCCTGGGACGATATCGCGCAGGGCCGCGACAGCGACTTTGTCAGTGGCAACAACGACGCCGACGCGATTCTGCTGCTGCAGTGGGTGAGCCTTCACCTGCCCGAGCACGCCTCGCGCCTGGAACGCATGCTCCGCGCCTGGGGCGGCAACGCTTCGGGCAGCGGCATCGCCAATATCGACAACACCGGCGACGTCCACCCGGACACTTATTGGTGGCAGCACTCGGTAGGCAACGTGCGGCACACGCCATTTCGCACCCTCTGGCTGGACCGCCCGGACGCCTTATTGCAGCAACTGCGCGAGCATCCGCGCGCCGTCGGTGGCCGCTGCGGCCAATGCCGCTGGCTGGACATCTGCAACGGCAACACCCGCACTCGCGCCTGGGCCGAAGGCGATCTCTGGGGCCAGGACCCCGGTTGCCACCTCCGCGACGAAGAAATCGGTGTGCCGCCCTTACCGACAATCCCTTGCGTCATGCACTGAAGCATCCGCCTGGCCAGCCCCGGCCAACCTGATGAAGAACCAAGGACGTCCCATGCACCCCTCGATTGTTTTACCGGCTGCACTTGAGTCCACCTTCAGACCGGGCGAAGTGGCCCTGGTCGGCGCGGGTCCCGGCGATCCCCGCCTGCTGACCCTGCGTGCCTGGAGCCTGTTGATGCAGGCCGACGCCGTCGTCTATGACCGCCTGATCAGCCCCGAACTGCTGACGCTGATCCCCCTCGACTGCGCCCGGCATTACGTCGGCAAGGCCAGCGGTTGCCACAGCCTGCCCCAGGACCAGATCAACGAACTGCTCGCCGACCTCGCCGATCAAGGGCTGCGCGTGGCGCGGCTGAAGGGAGGTGACCCGTTCATTTTTGGTCGCGGTGCCGAGGAGCTGGAGTATCTGTTGCAACGCAACATTGATTGCCAGGTAGTCCCGGGCATTACCGCCGCGTCCGGGTGCAGCGCTTACGCCGGCATCCCGCTGACCCACCGCAACCTGGTCAACTCCTGTCGGTTCATCACCGGCCACCTGCAACACGACGGCGAGTTGATATTGCCCTGGCACGACCTGGCCGATACCAGCCAGACCTTGGTGTTTTACATGGGGTTATCGAACCTCGGGATTATCGCCGAGCGCTTGATTAATGCCGGGATGGCAGCCGACACACCCGCCGCGCTGATCAGCAATGGCACGCGGCCCGACCAGCATGTCGCGCGAGGCGTGCTGAAACACTTGCCGACGCTGGCACTGGACTGCCCGCCGGGTGTTCCGACTTTGACCGTCATTGGCCAGGTCGTCGACTTGTTCGCCACCCAACGACGGGACTATCCGGCGCGTTTTTACCCCGCTCAAGCGCTGAAACGCCATGCCAGGGTGACGGTATGAGGCGCGCGGTGTTTGTCCCGTTGTTGTGGGCAGGCGCAGCTTACGCAGGCGCCGCGCTGCCGCCCGTCGGGGGGACATTGGAACAGGCCGCCGACCACTACCAACAGCATTGCCTGGGCTGTCATGGCGCCAACCGTTTCGGCGCGACGGGGCCGGCGTTGCTAACGGAGAGTCTGAGCCGGATCAAACCCGACGAAATCCGCAACGTGATCCGCGACGGTCGCCCCGCCAGCCAAATGGCCGGGTTTGCCAACGTGCTCAACCCGGCGCAGATCGATGCGCTGGCGAACTACCTTCAGCAACCGCCCGCCACCGCGCCCACCTGGAGCAACGACGACATTCGCGGCAGCCACACGGTACTCGCTGACATCAGCACACTGCCCGACAGGCCCCAACATCACGCCGACCCACTGAACCTGTTTGTGGTGGTGGAAGCCGGCGATCACCACATCAATATCCTCGACGGCGATCGCTTTGAAGTACTGGCGCGGTTTGCTTCACACTTTGCCGTGCACGGCGGGCCGAAATTTTCGCCGGATGGGCGTTTTGTCTACGTCGCGTCGCGTGACGGCTGGGTCAGCCTGTACGACCTGCATAACCTGAAACTGATTGCCGAGGTCCGCGTCGGGCTCAACACCCGTAACCTGGCGGTGAGCAAGGACGGTCGATGGGTGCTGGTCGGCAATTATCTGCCGGGCAACCTGGTGGTGCTCGATGCCCGCGATCTGTCGCTGATCAAAACCCTGCCGGCCATCGGCCAGGACGGCAGTCCATCACGGGTCAGCGCGGTCTATACCGCCCCGCCACGGGACAGTTTTATCGTGGCGCTCAAGGACGTGAAGGAGGTTTGGGAATTGTCTTGCGCCGGCACACCAGACTTCGAACCACGGCGAATCCCGGCCGAGGATGTACTGGATGACTTTTCCTTTTCGCCGGACTACAAGCAATTGCTGGCCACCTCGCGCAAGGCCGGGGGCGGTCAAGTGATCGACCTCGACACTGGCAGGATCGTCACCGACATCGCACTGCCGGGCATGCCCCACCTGGGGTCCGGGACCTACTGGAAACGCAACGGTCAGTGGGTGTTTGCCACGCCGAACATCAGCAAAGGGCTGATCTCGGTCATCGACTTCAAGACCTGGAAACTGATCAAGGAAATTCCGACCCTGGGACCGGGTTTCTTCATGCGCAGTCATGTCAACTCACGCTATGCCTGGTCCGACGTGTTCTTCGGGCCTGACAACGATGCCATTCACCTGATCGACAAGCAGACCCTGGAAATTGCCCATACCTTGCGCCCGATGCCCGGCAAGACTGCCACCCACGTCGAGTTCACCCGTGATGGCCGCTACTTGCTGCTGAGCATCTGGGCCACCGATGGCGCGCTGATCGTTTACGACAGCAATACCCTCGAGGAGATCAAACGCCTGCCGATGAACAAGCCGTCCGGCAAGTACAACGTCGGCAATAAAATCGAGTTTGCCGAGGGGACTTCGCATTAGGGTTTGGGTTTGGGTTTGGGTGTATATCCGTTTTTGCGGTAACGGCCACTAATGGTTCCGCCCTTACGGCGGGTCACTTTGGAAGAGCGCCAAAGTAACCAAAGCGCATTTGCCCCTTTCGTTCGGTGCCTCGCTTAGGCTCGGCATGCCCTCGCTCCGGTCCTGCTCCGTGGGCCCGCCGCCATCGGCCATCCATGGCCGGGGGCGGCTAACCCGGCATCCATGCCGGGTTGCCCACTGCGCAGAACCTCCACTCGGCCTCTCGAGGGGGCGGTGCGTCAACATCAAAAGCTGCAGGCGAGCTAACGCTCGGCCTGTTGAGTGGTGAAAAGCAAAGTCGTGCGCCGATACATTGTTGGGCGAACCTGCTCGCAAAGCTGTTGATTGTTCCCACCCTCCGTAGCAGCTGTCGAGCCTTGGCGAGGCTGCGTGTTTTTGATCTTGATCGTGATCTGTTGCCCCTTTCCCAGAGGCCGAACGCAGGCGTTGCGTAGGGGGCACCGCGGCAAGGATGCCGCGGTAGCCGCCCCCGGCCATGGATGGCCGATGGCGGCGGCCCCCCGGAGCAATGCCGGAGTGAGGGCATGCCGAGCCTAGGCGAGGCACCGAATGGAGGGGCAAAGCCTTTTGGTTCCTTTTCGGCGTTTGGAAAAGGGACTCGCTGTAAGAGCGAAACCGCCAGCAGCCGTTACCGCAACAACGGATATGTACACCATCAAAAAACCGCTCCAGCGATCTTGAGTGACCAGCACCAAGCCCAAGTATATGTTCACCCTTCAGCCCAACGTGTACCCGTTGTCGACCGTCCAGTCCTGACCGTAGACGCCCCGGGCGCCTTGGGACAGCTGAAAGATAATCACGTTGGCCACCGCTGACGCATCGAGAAAGTGCCCGGGCAACATACGTTTGCCGAGGGTGTCCGCGACTTCGTCGAGTTCATCGTCGCTCAAGCCCAGGTTGTCCCACATCGGGGTGGCGGTCGGCCCCGGGGAGACCAGATTGATGCGCACATCAAAACGGGCAAACTCCACCGCCAGTGTGCGAGCCTGTGCCGCCAAGGCAGCCTTGCTGGCAATGCAGGCGGCCAGGCCGGGAAAGCTCGAACCGGTCAGGAAGCTGCCGACAAACACCACCGAAGCCGGGCTCGCCAGCTCCCCGCGCAACGCCGCCAGGGTGTTCAACGCCCCGGCACCGTTGACGGCCCACTGGCGCTGGAAGGCCGGCATGTCCAGGCCATCGGCCATTTCGGCGATCCCCGCGTTGGGCACCAGATAATCGATCCGGCCCAGCGTCGCAGCGTGCTCCGCCAGATTGCGCAAGTCGTCCTTGCACGTGACGTCCCCGGCGCTCCATTGCAAACGTTCGCCGTAGATCTGCTGCAAGGCCGGCAGATCACCGGCCGTACGTGACATCGCCAGCACCTTGACGCCACGCGGCAACAGCGCAGCGCACAGGGCCAGACCAATCCCGGAGCTGGCGCCGGTGATCACAGCCAAACGATCCTGAAACTCGGTTTGCATCATGTTCTCCTGGGCATCGTCGATGCCAAGCACTGGGGACATTGCGGGCCCCTATCATTGAACAAGCGCAAACAGACGGACTTGACGGCGATCAGATTTCATAAAAGATCGGGCAGCCAATCGAGCGATCAGTGAGTCGCGTGCGACATGGCCGGTTGCTGAAGCACCGACTGATCGATATCGCCGAACCGCAGCACACGACCACCCTGCTCGGTGGCCAGTTTCTGTGCCGCCTGCTCACTGGAGAAAGACGCCAGTACGATGCCCATCGCCCCCTTGAGCCCGGTGCCGACCACATAGAAGGCATCCTTGGCATCGATCAGTTGGGAATCATCCGGTGCGTTCCACGGACTGCGGCCCATGTCGTGGACATACAACCGGGCATCGCCGTGATGATTTTCCGGCTGCAACCACCAACCGATCATCTCCGCCGTGGAGCAGAATTTCTTGATGCCGCCAGGCTCGACCACTTCCCCCTTCGGCCCCGGGAACCCGTTGATGATCATGCCGCAGACATGGCATTCATCACTGGGATGGAAGGCGCTGGGAAGGTCGCTGTACGCAGCTTGCGCGGGCTTGTCACACGCTGTCAGCAGCAGACAGACCATCAGGCCCGCCATAGCGCGTAACGTCGTGTAGTAACGGTTTTTCATTGTCAGGTGCTCCAAAGGTATGAATTCAGGTCGCCCGTCGACGGAACAGCAGCCAGGCCGAACCCAACGGCGCCGCTACCCACAACAACAGACACAGCCAGAGCATCGCGCCCGGCATCGGCAGATCACTGCCGAGCGTCAGTACGCCGGCCGTACTGACGCCGGTTTCAAAACCGGAAAGATTGATCAAGCGATAGACGTCGGCAGGATTGAGCAGCAGCAACCAGGGCAATACCTGCGGGTTGAAATGCCCTTCGCTGAGCACCAGCAAGGCCAGCAGCGCCAGGTCAAACACCAGCACGAAGAAAAACCACACCCCCAGCGCGAGTCCGGCCGCCGTGGATTTTTCGGCCGACACGCTGCTCAGCACATACGCCAACCCCAGAAAGCCCCAGCCCAATAGCGTCGACGACAGCATGAAGCGTGCGAACGCCCAGAACAGCAACTGCAGTTCGACATCCTCCACGCAGACAGCGATCGCCAGCATCGCGCAGCCGAAACCGATCAGCGTGGCCAGCGCCAGGATCATCCCGTGGCCAATAAACTTGCCCAGCAGGATGTGCCCGCGCCCCAGCGGGTAGGTCAGCAACAGCAGCAACGTGCCGCTTTCGTCCTCACCGACGATGGCGTCATAGGCCAGCAGCAAAGCAATCAGCGGCATCAGGAACGTCGCGAGGCTGGCCAGGCTGGCGATGGTCGCCGGCACCGAGGTAAAGCCCAACTGACCGGAAGCCGCGGCGCCCAGCCAGGCGATGCCGGTGGCCAACACTGCGAACAACAGGCTGATCGCCAACAACCAGCGGTTACGCAAACCGTCGTTGAACTCTTTGCGGGCCATGTTCCAGATCGGATTCATGCGATCTCTCCAGTGGGGCGCGTGCCGGCCCGCCCCATGTAAAAGCGGTAGATGTCTTCCAGGGAGGGTGGGTCGATTTCCACGTCCGCCGGCTCGTCGTCATTGAGCAATTGGCGCAACAGATCGAGTTTGTTGCCATTGAGCGCCGCCACCTCCAGGCCTTCCACGCCCCAGCGCTGAGTGACGTGCCCGGCATTGTTCCAGGATGCCTGCAAAGGCCCGGCGTGCTTGAGCCCGTTGGCGCGAATCAGCGTCGGCAACCCGGCTTCCTCGCGCAGGCTGCGCAGACTGCCCAGCGCCAGCAGACGCCCCTGGGTCAAAATCGCCGCACGGTTGATGTGCGCCTCGACGCCCGGCAACACGTGGGAACAGAGAATGATGCTGGTGCCCTGGTTGCGCAGGCGGTCGAGCAACCGGTACAGGTCTTGAGTGGCAATGGGATCGAGGCCGACCGTCGGCTCGTCGAGCAGCAACAAACGCGGTGCGCCGAGCAAGGCTTGCGCCAGCCCCAGGCGTTGGCGCATGCCCTTGGAGTAAGTCTTGACCCGGCGATGCGCCGCGCCCGCCAGGCCGACTTCCTCCAGCAGCACGTCCACCTGAGCAGGCGCGGCGCCTTTGAGTCGGGCGAAATGGCGCAAGGTCTCCAGGCCACTCATCTGCGGATAAAAGGTCACGTTCTCCGGCAAATAACCCAGCAGCCGTCGAACGTGCGGGTCACTGGGCAAGCGGCCAAACACCCGGACTTGCCCTTCGCTGGCGGTCAGCAGGCCCAGCACCAGTTTCATGCTGGTGGTCTTGCCGGCACCGTTGTGCCCGAACAAACCCAGCACTTCACCTTCGGCCAGGCTCAGGTTCAACTGATGCAACACCGTGGTGTGCCCATAGCGTTGGCTGACGCCTTCCATGTCGATGACATTCATGCAACGGGCTCCTTGGTCAGGGGTTCAGTGGTGGGTTTCATCAGCGGATGGCTGTCCAGTACACCCGGCGACTTGATCACCGGAAATGCCCTTTGCACCCAGCGCAACAGCTCGATCCCGGGACTGTTCATCAACAGCCGCACTTGTGGATACAGCCACAGCAGGCGGTCGACATTGTCGTTGGGTTCGTAGGCGATATCGCCCAGGCCATCGTTGTTGCGGTCCCAGCCCAGGTAGTCGCTCCAGAAATTGCCCCGGCCATCCACCGACCATTCCTGCAAGCGGGTGGCAACGTATTTGACCTGCCGTTGGTTGCCGACAAACGCGTTGTCGGCGATGCGGTTGTCTTCGGAGCCGGCGGTGAGGTGAATGCCCACGGCGCTGTGCTCGAAATGGTTGTGTTCGATGCTGTTGAACAGCGAGTTGTAGATGAACAACGCCTTGCCCTCGGCACCGCTGATCATGCTGTCGCCGGTCGAGCCGTCGCGCACGTCGGTGACGAAATTGTCGCGCAAGGTGGAGTAAGTGATGTAGTTCATCAGGATGCCGTAGTTCTGATCCTGTTCGGAGCGGTTGCCGATCACCGTGAGCTTGCGGCTTTGCATCAAGGCATAGCCGGTGCGGGTGCGGCGGGTGATGTTGCCGATCAGCCGGTTGTCGTTGGCGAACATGTAATGCACGCCGTAACGCAGGTCCTCCAGGGTATTGCCCTGCAGCAGGTTGCCGTTGGACGTGTCGATGTAGATGCCATCGCGGGTGTCGCGCACCTGGTTGCCAATGACTTTGGCACCATGCACCGCATACAGATGAATGCCATTGCCACGATCCTGCGATCGCAGCGTCGGGTCGCCCTGGATGCGGTTGTCGATCAGGCTGGCATCCTGCGTACCGTCGACCCAGATTCCAAATCCCTGGCCTTGCATGCGATTGCCCTTGATCACCACGCCACGGGCCTTGGGCTGGATGAACACCGCCGCATTCATGGCGGTGAGATCGTGCCCCCAATCCAAAAACGTGCAGCCCTCGATCACGACATCGGGCGCACTGATGATGATCCCGTTCCCCTGCCCTTGCGCCTGAAAGACGGCACCGGGCTCGCAAACAATTTGCATCGGTTGATCGACACTGAATGTGCCACGGTACTCGCCTGCCGGCAGGTGCCAGCGTTGTTCAGCGTCAACCCGCAACGGTAGCGTGGTGACGGGTTGAACTGCCGCCAGCGCACTGCCTGACATCAACAGGAGCAACAACGCAAAGACGTTTATCCCGCAACCACGCACTGGGGTGTCCTTGATGTCGGCCATGGGTTCGCTCCTGTCGATTGGCAACGGTCAGGCCCGCTCGACTTTCATGCGGCCGACCATTTCCATGTGCAGCGCATGGCAGAACCAGCTGCAGTAGTACCAATGCAAGCCGGCCTTGTCGGCCGTAAACGTAATCGACGAGGTTTGCTGCGGACTGATCTCCATGCTGGCGCCATGGTTGGTCATGACGAAGCCGTGGGAGACGTCTTCGATCTGGTCGATGTTGGTGATGGTCACCGTGACTTCGTTGCCCTGTTTGACGGTGAACTCGGGCAGGCCATAGGCCGGCGCCATGGACGTCATGTAGACCCGCACATGATTGCCGTCGCGGATGACCTTGTTGTCGGTCTCCAGATTGATCCCGTCTTTCTTGGCCAGTTCTACGGTGGCGGCGAAGAACGGGTCGTTACGGTCCCAGATCTTTTTGGTCTTGATCTGGTCCCGGCGCGCCAGGATGCAATCGTGAGGTTCGGCAAATGCGGGACCGTCGTGCACCAGCTTCATTTCTTCGCCGGAAATATCGATCAGTTGATCGTTTTCCGGGTGCAGCGGTCCGGTCGGCAGGAAGCGGTCCTTGGAGAATTTGCACAACACCACCAGCCACTTGCCATCGGCGTCACTGGTTTCAGTCAGCGAGGCATGGTTATGGCCAGGCTGGTACTGCACGTCGAGCTTCTGCTTGATGTAATTGACCTTCTCGCCTTTGTAGGCGCGTACCGCTTCGGCCATGTTCCACTTCACCACCTGACTGTCGATGAACAGCGTGGTGTAGGCGTTGCCGCGACCGTCGAACGTGGTGTGCAAAGGCCCCAGGCCCAGTTCCGGTTCGGCGACAATGACCTCGCGCGGGTCGCTGAACTTGTCGGCGAACAGGTCGTCCAGACGGTCAATGGCAATCATCGAGACGGTGGGCGAAAGCTTGCCGTTGGCAATGAAGTACTTGCCATCGGGAGAGGTGTTCAGGCCGTGCGGGTTCTTCGGAACCGGGATGTAGCGGGTGAACTCGGAGTCTTTGCCATCAGTCTTGCGACCGTCGACCACGGGCACTTTCGAGCCTTCCAGGGTGATGAACTTGCCGGCCTTGATCGCGGCTTCGATGCGCGGAATGTTGTACACCACGACCCAGTCGCGCTCATTACGCATCATGCCGCCCAAGTCGTAGGCTTTTTCCGAGTTGTAGCAGGTGGAAGCGGCGTACTTGCCGGTGAAATCGGCGTCGGTGTTGTCCAGGTTGCCGTCGACGATCACCTGGAAAGCCATCTCCATCTTCTCGGCGTCAATGGCGTTGAACATCGTGAAGCTGTTCTTGTCTTGCAGATCGAAGGTGTGGCCGTCATTAGGGTGCGGAATGACAAATTCGGCATTGGCGAACACGTACTTGGTGTAAGGCACTTTTTGCAGTCGCAGGCCATGGATGGCTTGCACATTCGGCACGGTGAGCATCTTGTCGCACTTCATGATGTCCAGGCGGATGCGCGCGACACGGGAGTTGGCCTTGTCGTTGATGAACAGGTACTTGCCGTCGTACTTTCCGTCCGTCATGGAGATGTGCGGGTGATGGCAATCGCCGTTCTGGAACTTGGCGCTGTCGCCCAGGATCCGCTTGCTTTCGTTGGTCAGGCCCCAGCCGGTGGCGGAGTCGACGTTGAACACCGGGATGCGCATCAACTCGCGCATCGACGGCACGCCCAACACGCGCACTTCGCCTTGATGACCGCCACTCCAGAAGCCGTAGTACTCGTCCAGTTCACCGGGGCCGACATGGATTTTTGCTTGCGCATCCTTCACCGCCGCCGCCCAGGACTCGCGACTGAACACCGTGCCGCCGAGGGTCGCGGCCCCCGCCAGCACCGCGCCGGTGACCGCACTGCTGCCAAGAAAACCGCGACGGCTGAGCCCCGCCTGCTCTACTTCTTCACCGGGCTTTGTGGATTCTGAGTCAGTCATTTTGTCTACTCCTTGAAGGGAAAAACGGTCTCCGCGGACGTGCGCTCGCCAGGTTCATTCAGCAGCCGTCACTTCCACGACAGGGATCAATTGCGCCGCCACGGGCGCCGATTTTTCGCGTTTCCTGCGCTTGTTGATCAGCGGCGGGCATTTGTTTTCGTTGTGATAGGTCATCTGGCAATCGAGGCAGTAATGGCACTCGTTGGCATTGATCCGGCCATCCGGGTGAATCGCCTGGATCTCACATTCCTTGGCGCACAACTGGCATGGGTTGCCGCAGTCCTTGCGGCGCTTGAGCCAGTCGAACAGACGCAATTTCGTCGGTATCGCCAACGCCGCGCCCAATGGGCAGATGTAGCGGCAATAGACTTTTCGGGTGAAGAGATTGATGACCAGCAATGCCACCGCGTACAGCACGAACCACCACTGGCGGTCGAATCGCAGGGTGATGGCGGTCTTGAAGGGCTCTACCTCGGCGAACAGTTCGGCGCTGGACATCGACTCCAGGGACAGGCCGAAGAGCAGCAGCAAAATGATGTACTTGATCGCCCACAGCCGCTCATGGACCGCGAAAGGCAATTCGTATTGAGGGATCTTCAGCTTGCGCGCGGCTTCGTTGATCAGCTCTTGCAGCGCGCCAAACGGGCACAACCAGCCGCAGAACACCCCACGGCCCCACAGCAAAATGCTCGCCGCGGTGAACACCCACAGCATGAAAATCAGCGGATCGGTGAGAAACAGCTCCCAGCGGAAGTGCTCGAACAATGCATGGACAAACGTCAGGACATTGACCACCGACAGCTGCCCCAAGGCATACCAGCCCAGAAACACCACGGTAAAAAGCAAATAACCGCGACGCAGCCAGTGCATTAAGCGCGGCCGGCGAGTGAGTTTGTCCTGCAGGAACAGGATCGCTGTCAGCAGCAGCAACGCGCTGGCCAGTACGCCAATCTGAAAGTACTTCTGGTACCAGATGGTCAACCACATCGGCCGTTTGGCTTCTTCGATGGCGGCCAGTTCTTCGGCGCTGGGGGCTGGTCGCTCAAGGTAGAGTTCGGGCAATTGGTAGGCCAGTTCGAAACTGCTGAAGGTGCCGCTGACCGGACCGGTCTGACGCCGCACCAGCAACTCCAGGGACCAGGGCGACCCAGGATCGAAACCCGCCTGTTTGCGCACAATGAACACCGACATTTCAGTGAATTCGGGCATGCCCTGGGCAAACACGTCGGACAGCCGCTGATGGTCCATGTCGCGAAAACTGATGACATTGCCGAACTGGCGCAATTGCACCCGATCGAAAATCCCGCCGCGCACATAACCCGAGCCTTTATAGGAATACAGCCCGCGCCCGAGCACCGCGATGGCCTGCTCGCCGGGTTTGAGGTCCTGCATGAGGAAGCGATATTGATTGTCGCCCAACAGCGCGCGGCCAATGGTCGGCGGGTTCAAGTCGGCGGTGTACAGCTCGATAAAGGTGTCATCGAGGTGCTCCGGGGTGGCGTTCTCGACGCCTTCGGCATCGGTGCCCTTGAAGGCGGCATCGACTTGCCCGCGGGTCAGGCTCAATCGGCGAATGGCCCCGTTGCCGGTCAATTGCTCCCAGGTGGCGGGTTCGAAAAAATCCTGGCGCACGATGGCGGGCTTGTTCACCCGGGCGCCCTTGTCCTCAATCAACTTGAGCGAGACGGCGACTTCATGGGCGGCCCGCATGATGACTTCGTTGACCACCATGGCGGTGACGGTTGCACCGGCGATGGCATCCACGGTGACCGCACTCGGGTCGCTGGAATGGCCGACAACCACGCGCTGATTGACGCTGATCCCTGTGTATCTGGCGCTGAAGTCATGCAGTTTTACTTCGGGAATGCCGATCAGCAGAATCGGCTCGTGGTGCTCCAGCACATAGGCATCCTTGATCACACCGGCCGTGTCGAGGATCACCTGGGTATTGATCGGCTTGCCCGAGTAAGCCGGAATGTCCACCACATCCAGGCTCTGGAAAACGTAACCGATGACCTTGCCGGCCGTCGACAACGTGCGCACTTTGAAGGTGCCTTGCGGGTCGGAGACCGAATCGGTTTGAGGGAAGACCTTCTCGATGCGCTGCTGCTCGATGTCACCGTATGACTTGGCCTGCACCACCGCGAACGTCGCGATCATCAGCAACAGCATCACCGCCAGCCCGACGCTCCAGACGCGCAGGTTGCCAGGTTTCGAAGGCGGGTGGGTTGTCATGGCTTCGCTGATTTCAAGGGGCCTGACGGTCATGGTAGGGAGCGTTTCGTGCCCTGCCCTTGATTGAGATCAACTTGCCGGTATTCCTTGTGCCAGAGCGTCCCGCTGCTTCAAACGGTGCGGGAAAACTGACCTTTTTGTTCGCCCCCCAGGTAGGCGTCAAATGCCATCGCGGCACTGCGCATCATCAAATGCCCTTGCGGCAACAGCACCAATTCGTCGCTGTGAATCTGCAAGAGTCCATCACGCACATGCTCGTCCAGTTGCGCCAGCGCCTCGGCAAAATACTCGGTGAAGCAGATGCCATGGCGCGCTTCGAACTTGCCGAAATCAATCCGGCCATGGCACATCAGGTCGCTGATCACTTCGCGGCGCAACAGGTCATCGGCGCTCAAGTGGTAACCCCGATGCACCGGCAACAAGCCTTGATCGATACGGGCGTAGTACTGCGAAAGCTCTTTGACGCTCTGGCTGTAGCTGTCGCCGACCTTGCCGATCGAAGACACGCCGAGGCCGATCAAGTCGCAGTCGGCATGGGTTGAGTAGCCCTGGAAATTACGTTGCAGGGTGCCATGGGTGCGGGCCAGCGCCAGTTCATCCTCCGGCAGGGCGAAGTGATCCATGCCGATGTAAACATAACCGGCCTCGGTCAGACGGCGGATGGTCAGTTCGAGCAACTCCAGCTTGCGCTCCGGTGGCGGCATGTCTGCCGGACGAATCAACCGTTGCGCCCGCACCAGTTCAGGCAAATGGGCGTAGCTGTAGGCCGCAATCCGGTCAGGGCGCAGGGCGATGATCTTTTCCAGGGTGGTGTCGAAACTCTGCACCGTTTGCAGGGGCAAGCCGTAAATCAGATCAACGCTGATCGACTTGAATTGCGCCTCACGCGCCGCCGCGACCAGCGCATAGATCTGCGCTTCGCTTTGCTGGCGATTGACCGCTGCCTGCACATCGGGATCGAAATCCTGCACGCCGAAACTCAGGCGATTGAAGCCCAGTTGACGCAATGACTGGATCTGCTCCGTGCTGATGGTGCGTGGATCGACCTCGATGGAAAACTCGTGATTATCGCTGTCGTCCATATCGAACGCCTGATGCAGGCAGTCCATCAGGTCGGCCAGTTGCTCGCTGGTCAGGTACGTCGGCGTGCCCCCGCCCAGGTGCAGCTGCGTGAGCTTGCGCGTGCCGTCGAACAAGGCCGCCTGCATGGTAATTTCGCGCTTGAGGTAGGTCAGGTATTCGACCGCACGATGGGTTTTCTGGGTGATGATTTTGTTGCAGGCGCAGTAGTAGCAAAGGCTTTTGCAGAACGGAATATGGATGTACGCCGACAGCGGTTTGGGCGACGCCGCCTGGTTGCTGTCGTGAACTGCGCGCTGGTAGTCGTCGACGGCAAATGCCTGATGAAACTGCGGCGCCGTCGGATAAGAGGTGTAGCGCGGCCCCGGACGGTCATACTTTTCGACCAGGGCTCGATTGAAATCGAATGAAGGCTTCATGATCAATCAACTCGCAAAGGGTTAATGCCTTGCACTGCCCGAATCCTTTTCAAACAGACTGCAGATGGCATCCACTTCCGGCCGGCCGGCGGGAAGAATGCTGATGAAACGGTCTGACAATTCAATCAACCCATCACGATTCAATTGCTCCAGCAACGGCCAGACCGAGGAGAAGTACTGGGGGAAACTCAATCCGTAGCGCCTCTCGATGGCACGAATATCCAGTTCCTGATCACACGACAGTCGCTCCATGACCGTGTGCCTGATCTGGTCCCCCGCCTCGAAACGCCAGCCCCGGCAGGTCGGCAATTGCTCGCTGTCGAGTTGTTGCTGATACTGTTCAATTGAATCAGTGTTTTGCGTATACACCTCGTCGATCTGACTGATGGCCCCCAGACCAAACCCGACGTGGTCGCAATAACCGTGACGGGTAAACCCCTCGCAGGTACGACGTAACCGGCCTCGCTCCTGGGCAATCGCCAGGTCATCATCGGGCCGGACAAATTGCCCCATGCCAATGTAGTGATACCCCGCGCCAAGCAATCGCTCGAAGCAGATCTGCCGCATCGCGCTCTTGTCGTCCTGGCTGCACGGGGTCCTGGTCGTATCCCCCCGCCCGGACCGATAGCGCCGAGGTGGCCGGGCGTAGTCGAACACCATGAGCCGGTCCGGCTCCAGCTCGATGATCGTCGCCAGTTTCAGCGCGAAACTGTCTGGCGTTTGCCAGGCATGACCAAAACCCAGGTCAACATTGATGGAGCGAAAGCCGAAGGTGCGCGCAGCGTCGATCAATGAATGGATGGGGGCCGGGTTCTGGTAACAGTCCATCGACAGCTCACTGTCGGCACCGATATCCGGAACACCGATGCTGACATGGCTGAACCCCTGGTCGCGCAACACCCCCATGGTCGCCCAATCAGTATGGTGCAGATCAACGTCGACGCTGTAGTCGCCACTCTCTTGCCTGAGAAAATTGAACCGACCACTTAGATGGCTCATCAAGCGCACGACATGGGACGTCGCAGGTGTTCCGCCCCCCAGGTGAAACCGCTCGACCCGCTGCCCTGCCCCCAAATGGCAACCCACCAGGTCAATCTCATGCTCCAGACGCTTAAGGTACTGCTCGATACCGCGCTCACAGGTAGCATCGTGCACACAGGACGATGGCCTGAGGGTGCAAGGCAGCCAGACACTCAAGGCCAGGGGGCGCTGCTTCTGACGACTGCCGCGCAAGGCACGCAGCAAATCCAGTGAACCGATGCCGTCATGAAATTTTTGCGTGTCGGTGGGGTAACCGGGGTCGAGAACGCCTTGGTCGCTGCGAACATTCAACTCGCCGGGGGTGTGAAATAAGTCGAGCATGCCGGTTCTCCGTGGCTGGCTGCGAACCGCTAGTGTCGGAGTTTGACGATCGACGCACCTTGATTTGCATCAAGCCCGATCGAAGCGTTCAAACCGCCCGCCGGACAACACCGGTCACCACGCCACGTAAAACATTGCCTTGGCCAGCAGGACAATGGCGACCATATGGCAGAACAGGCTGCCATGGATCAATTGCACGTATCGAGCCTTCATGCGGTCGCTGTGAAACAAGAACATGGCCACCAGAAAATGCAGCAATACACTGACGGCGAGCACTATTTTCAGCATCAGCAATGTGCCGAATGCAGAGGCCAAGGGTGCGGCCAGGACCGGCAGATAGCGCAGCCACACCATGCCCAGCCCCGCACCGAACAACACCAGCAGAACCCAGGGCATCAGGGTCCGGGCCCGGCGGCCAATACCCTGCTCGACCAGCAGCATGACCCTGGCGGGCAAGTGTTTGCGGATACTTTCTAAAAACAGGACTTCGAAGAACACCGTGCCGATAAAGATCAGCGCAGCGAATAGATGCAAGATTAAAAATGGCAGGTAGAGCATAGGATTCTCGCTCTCTTTTCAGCTGGATATGATTCAGTCAGGAATGCCGCGATCCCATCGTTGTGCCGCCTCGCGATCACTGTCACGGGCCTCGACCCACTGCG
Source organism: Pseudomonas sp. OV226 (assembly GCF_003148705.1). NCBI lineage: Bacteria > Pseudomonadati > Pseudomonadota > Gammaproteobacteria > Pseudomonadales > Pseudomonadaceae > Pseudomonas > Pseudomonas sp. OV226. The sequence goes on from NZ_QGGS01000016.1 coordinate 68,663, forward strand.
AACGATCGGCCACCTGTTCTTTTTTCCAGAACGGTGCGCGGGTTTTCAAGTAATCCATCACGAACGCACAGGCATCGAAGGCCGCCTGCCGATGAGCACTGCTGACACCGACAAAGACGATCGGCTCGCCCGGTAGCAGTTCGCCCACCCGATGAATGAGCACCAGTCCAAGCAGCGACCAACGCTGCCGGGCTTCATCGGCAATTTTTCCAAGCGCTTTTTCGGTCATGCCGGGGTAATGCTCAAGAAACATTCCATCGACTTCGTTCCCGGCATTGAAGTCCCGCACATAGCCGACAAAGCTCACCACGGCGCCAACACTCATACTCGACGCCTGCAGCGCGTTGATTTCGGCACCGGGGTCGAAGCCTGCGGTCTGAACTCGAATCACCGCCTCACCCCCCTGTCACGGTGGGGAAAAAAGCCACTTCATCACCGTCGCTCAACGGCTCATCAAGCCCACACATGTCCTGGTTGCGAGCGCACATGAGATTGTGTTCGGCCAGTACTTGCCAGACTCCGCCACGATGAGCCAAATGTTCACGCAGCTGGTTAAACGACGCGAATGCACCTTCAATGGTTTCGCCATCGACGCCCAGCGTTTCGCGATAACGCGAAAAATACAAAATAGTCAGTTTCATTGGTTCGGCGCCTGATACCGACCGCTCTTTCCGCCCTGCTTCTCCAGCAAGCGCACAGATTCGATCGTCATGCCCCGGTCCACCGCTTTGCACATGTCATACAGTGTCAGGGCCGCCACACTGACCGCTGTCAATGCTTCCATCTCGACCCCTGTTTGCCCGGCCACCTTACACCGCGAAACAATGCGCACACGATGTTCGCCTTGAACACTCAGTTCGACGGTGACGCTACTCAAGAACAGTGGATGGCACAGCGGGATCAACTCGCTCGTGCGCTTGGACGCTTGAATACCGGCAATGCGTGCGACCGCGAAGACATCGCCTTTAGGGTGACCACCCCGGACAATCAACTGCCGTGTTTCGGTTTGCATCCGTACCCAGGCTTCGGCCACCGCCTCTCGGCAGGTCACGCTTTTATCGGTGACATCAACCATCCTCGCGTGCCCCTGCGAGTCGAGATGGGTCAGCATTCCTTCATTCATGAGCGTTAGCCTTGTACTGGGCCCCAGAGGTGCCGGACGGATTCGGGAAGCCGTCCGGTCCCTTGGATATCGGCTTATGAGCAGAATACAGAGCAGGCGAATACACGCGGTTGACACCAATCAAGAAACCCGAGAATCGGTGATGACGCAACGGCGTGCCATTGAGGGGGGACTGCTGAACGTTTTGCCCGACCGCTGAGGTGGGTCCGGCGTTCAGGTTTTCGGGGGCTCAAACGACAGAACCTCCGGGTGCAGGCCTGATTCAGACTTGCACCCGGAGGTTCAGTGGCTTTCGGACGGGGGGCTCGTGCGCAAGACTTACACGCAGAACCGACTTAGCATGCGTTTGCTACTGTCCCCAGAGGCGCAACGGCGTAGTCCTGTTGTCTTGCTCGCTGAGTCAACACCAGCATTGCCAGGAAGCCGAGTGCAATCAGTATCGGATAGGCCATCAACAGTTCGGAAAGCGAATATTTCCAGGCCAATGGGCGACCGACGCCCAACATGGCGGCATACATCCAGGACACGGCTGACAGCGAGCCGCAGAACAGCGCCATCATGCGTGCGCTGAATCCGAGATGGAGCAAGGAACCGGCCTTTTGCAGCGCTGGCAGCACCAGGCGATGCAACAAGACGCCGTTGTAAGTCAGCAGTGTGACGATAATCACTTTGGCCTGCAGCTTTGGATTCATGAAGTAATTGGCACCTTTTTCCAGGTAGTCAATACCGACGATAGCGGCACCGGTTACCCACAAAAATATCAATGCGACGACGACAGACTTCTGAAGACTTTCCATGTGAGCATTATCATGCTCGGTGAATACCTTTCGTTTTAACAGGTCTCTCACCATCGCAATATCACTGGTCAACACCAAACCAATAGCGACACAACAGGCCACCAAATGGACGTAAACAACACCTAGACGCAACAGCTCCATAAATTCTTTATTTTCGAGCAGGCTCATGATTGTATTTATCGCCACGGTATTCTCTCCAACTTATTCAGCAGTAAAGATCAACTATCCGCGGGTTATCATTTATTAATAACCCTGCACAACTTTACTGATACAAGACAAGCCAAATCATAAACTTGGCAATGTTAACCTCATTGATTCGCCTGGCAAATCAACGATCGGTTTGTGTGCTGCCTCCTGATTTTCGGATAAAAAAATCCCCATCTGCATTCAATGCATATGAGGTTCAATTTCCACTTCTTTTTTGCGGCTACACGGGCAAGTCATGGCTGACGTGCTGAAGAATCAGAGGCCAAAGACGCGACAATGTTCATTTTTTAGGCAAAAGCCCGACAAACGGTGTGGAATACGGAAACGCAGACATCGACGTTATTGGATCAACTTTCCCGTCAGCCCGTATGGCAACTGGGCTGCTTGTTTACATGAACTTATAATATTGTCTCATTGGATCCATTAGTTGCTACTCCACTCACAACACCCGCAAGAGAGAGCGACTCTCATCTAGAGCCACTCTCAACTAAACAGTCATACTTTTTTACATCAAAAAAACGCACTTGATAATCGACGCGAGCAGTAATGGGTGAACACCATCAGTCCGGGCACCCTTTTCACCCATCAGGCGCGGGAGAAATTGAGCGGCCCACGTGGCGAAGACACGCGGCTCATGGGCTCCGAAGGCACATTCATTACCGGCAGCGATATTTTGATGGCGCGGGGCTTCACGGCTCGCGCAGCCCCATGGCATGAGGTCGGTCACGCTTTCTCGGTGAAACTTAATAGTTTTTAAGGGTTATTGATTCGGATTATCCAGCGGCTGCAGGCAGCATCCGCCCCGCATTGACCGACGTGCAAGCATCAGTTTTGTTTCGCTCAGGTCGGTATCGGGGGGCCAGGTTGGAACCTGAATGAAAACTTTCATCACATGAGAAAAAAATACATGACCATGTCGAACAAATGGATTGCGGGTATTGCCCTGAGTTGCGTGTTTCAGGTCGGCTGTGTCTCGAAGGTCGCAGAGCAAGAACAATTTTCGGGCTTCCTGGCCAATTATCAGGGTCTGGAAGAGCAAACGACACCGAGCGAAAAGAAAGTGCTGCGCTGGATAAAGCCTGGGTTTGATCCTCACGCCTATTCCACTGTCGTGTTCAAGCAGGTAGAGCTGTACCCGGCACCGAAACCGACCGATCGCATCAATCTGCAAACCCTGCAAGACGTACAGACTATGGCCAGCAACAGCGTCCGGAACGCCTTCGCGCCCTCGTACACGATTGTTTCGGATGCACGACAAGCACCGGCCGGTTCACGAACTTTGATCTTGCAGGCGGCGATCACCGAAGTCGGCGCCAAGAACGAGGGCATGCATTGGTATGAGGCTGTACCGATCTCGGCAATCGTCGGGGCAACACAAGCCGCCACCGGGCATCGCGACCAGACTGCCGAGCTGTTTATCGAAGCCGACCTGATCGATGCCAAAACCGGTTTGCCGGTCGCCAAGGTGGTACGCAAAGTGTTCGGCGAGACCTTGGATAATGAGAGCCAACCCATTGCCTCCAAGGACTTCAAAGCCGCGCTCAAAGACATGACGAGCGACATGCAGGCACTGCTTTCCAAGCAGTAACAATCGCGGGATACCCCATCGCACACGCTGAATCGCGGCCATTCATTGTCATGAATTGCATTGCGAGCAGACATGCATGGGGTTTTTTGCGTCTGGCCTGATCAAACCGTCAGGCCATGTAACGACGACTAACGAGAGTCCGACTTGATGAAAATACTGACCTCAACCTTATCGGCCTTTGTATTGCTCGCCAGTTCTGCTGCTTCGGCGGTGACGGTGGTGCCACTCAAAAGCCAGACGTCCCAGACAATCCAGCAAGACACCAGCGCCTGCCAATCCCAGGCCAACGCTCAATTCCCGATACAAAACACAGTGCCATCCGGTGGCCGGGTAAAAGGCGCTGCCACCGCCGCAGTCGCCGGAGCCACTGCAGCGCAGGTTCGGGGCAACCAACATGACAACGTCTATGACCAGATCGACGACGATATCAAGCAAGACTATCGCCAGAACCGTGCCGGAAGCGCCGCAGCTGCCGGCGTGGTGATCGGAGGATCAAGACAACGTCAGGAACGCAGACAAAACGCTGGAACCACCGACCAAAGCATCGCCGCCAACAACTCCGTGTACAGCAGTTGCCTGCAACAGCGTGGCTACAACGTTTTGCCTTGAACGTGAGGACCCTGTCGATGCGTCTTTTATTTATCCCAGTAATGACCTTTAGCGCCCTGCTATTGGGCGGTTGTACTAACGCTCCGAATGACCCGACCTCAACGTTGCTAACAGACAAGTCGCCCGAACAATATGTCGATTGCGTCGTCCCGAAGCTGGAGAACCATGAACTCGATCCTGCCGTGTCCCACAGCGAGCGCAGTTCCAGGGTCGTGGTGTCGAGTAAAGTAGCCGTAGACAAAGTGCTTGAGACTTACAAGACACAAAAGGGTGGCAAGGTTTATCTGTACGAGCGTCAACTGCTCGTCTCAACCTTCATGCCCTCCAGCTTCGAGCGCGCCGCACTGGAATGCCTGTAGTCCTGAAAGACACCTTGGTGTCCTGGGTGCACACGCAAAGTGGCAGGTTAACGCTACAGCGTCACAGATGAGTCGATGTAATTACCCGGTCATGAGCGCCCCCCCACGTTTCTCCCTCCCTCTGAAATCGTTTTCTCCCTTCCCTACACCTGCCCTGCCCTCACCTGCACTCACTCAACTATCCGCCTCCAATGGCCTGGAGGCGCGTCTTCAACCTCCCGGGCCTGGGAGCGCTGGTTCAGGCTCCGTCACCCTCATGGGGCTCTATACGCGGCGCAACAAGACATAAAAAAACCCCACGTCCGCAATGAAGGGACGTGGGGCAAAGGGATATGAAACGAGAGGTGAGGATCGTTTGCGCCACGACAAACAAACCACGAAAGCAGTTTGCGTCCACGCTCCTCAAAAACCATTTAAAACTGCCGTGAACCTGATGCAAAGTTAATAAGTATCAAAAATGATTGTTAGCCATTTGAGGCGCGCCAATCCGTTGTCATTGATAATTTGCAAGCGCAATCAAGCGCGTAAAGTGACAATCAAAGCCTGTCGCGCAAATGGGAATCAGTTCAGCCGAAGTGCAACATTAAGTTAAAATAGTAGGCCGTCCCGCCCCCGGCCTCGCACTTTTCGGATAGCGCGAATGACGCGTACCCAGCATCATCATTGCCCCCGATTGAAACCCCGTGGATTACCCTTGCTTGATTCCAGTGATATTTTTGATGGGCTTTTCCAGCACTGTCTAGTGGCTCACTCTGCACCTTCTGCGCTTGCCCGCTCATAGCCTTTCATCTCTCCGGCAAGACTGTAACGCGTCAAATCCAGCCTATCAAAACCGTCTCTATACTCAGCCAGAACCACCTGAACGGAGGACCCCCATGCACTACGCCTTCAAGTTGAAAAATGGTGCCATGGCTCTTTTCGACCCAGACACCGCCTTGCTTTCCATCACGACACCCTATGGAGATGTACAAAACTCCACGATAGGTAGAGCTGAATCCCGTCTACTGGACCTGCTGCTCAAGGAACCCGGTCAGACCAAAAGCCGTGAAGAGATCATCGACTACACCTGGAATGACCGCGTCGTTGCATCGGGCAGTTTGAATCAGGCTGTTTTCTCCCTTAGAAACATTCTCAACGACAGTCGGGACCATGAGATTTTGATGACGGTTCCTCGAAGAGGATATTGCTTCAACCGTCACTATGTCGTCGATGCACAGGCAGACTTGCCGACGCCCGCAGAAGAAGCCGGGCAACCTGTTGCGCCTGCCATTGAAGAGCCTGCGCCAACAAAAACCGATGAAATTCTGGTGCGGCCAGCGGAAACTAAAAAATCAACTTACATTACAAAAATCCAGTCAGTCGGCTATGTATTGACCTTGGGGGTATGCGCCTTCACTGGTTTCCACTCTGGATTCGACACACCCAAAATAGAAATCTCCAGCGTTAAACAGAACGAATTAGTCATCCATGCCGTTGGCCACAGTGTCGCGGAAGCTGAAACACTGAGGGATCTGTCAGCTAAGCAGGTACAACAGTTTTCACCTAATTTGAAAGGGCAGGTCTGGTTGAATTTGTTTAAATCAAACTATTCCGTTTCATGTGTTCGCCCGGACCTAAGCACTGCAAACTTACAATTGAACAGCAACCAAAAAGACCTCGCATTGATTATCCAGCAATGTTTGGAGGCAACCCTATGAAGCCAAAAATACCTGCAATTTCACACTGGATAGTGCTTGGCATCATCAACGCCGCCTGTATTTTTTCGTTGAACTATTCGCCGTCCTACTACATGGAAAATATCAGTTATCAAACCATTACCCGTCAATGGCTTGAAGATTCCAACCAACTCAACACTGAAGAATATCTAACCATTGGCCACGGTCGGCTGACACAAACCACTCTGGAAAGCCTGAACGGAAAAATTCGTAATGCAACTATCTCCGCGGATGTCATCCGGGAAAGCAATCATCACGTTCAGATAAAAATCAGCAGCGTCAAACTTAGCCAGGACAACGAACTGTTCGCCATTGAGAAGACGCCGGATCTTTTTTTCAGACGCCAATATGTGTTGCAGGAAGGGGCCGTTTTAAATTACGAGCTTATCCCTACCGCCGAAAAAAACGCCGTCTGTTTCTATGTGCATGAACTTGGCCGTTTGCGTTGCATGAACCACTAATCCATCTCCAGAAAGGCCTTCACGTCAATTTGACCTGACACAGGCATTGATGTACCTGAGTCCAATGAAGTTGATTCAAACAAAAAATAATAATTACTAATTTGAATCAAACGCCCTCCCCCGTCAAAGTCGCCCCTCTAAAATTCCAAGCGCCGTGCCTTCTGCCACTCAGCAGATAGCCGGCTCTGCACTTCTCCAAACAAGCCTCATGACATTCGGTCAAGTTATGTTTCGTTTAAAACACCTTCCCCTGAGATACCAGGGGAAAACATACACTTTTTGCGAGCCGTCAATTCGATGATAACTAAGATCCTGGCAGCTCTGTCTCTGGCTGCAATACCCCTGCATTCGCTGGCTCACGATGAGTACTCTACCGGCAGCACGGAAATTGAATTCTATGAAATAGAAGTCAGTCCGAACGAAAAGCTGAAACTGTCGCACTTGAAAATCCACGCTGAGAATGAATTCCATGGCGACGAGGGAGAAGCTGATAATCCACTCCCTCCTCCCACACAAAACTTTACCAATGAGCGACAAGCGTTTTCGCTCACCCCGCTTTGATAAGTGCTCGGGCCGCCATCTGCGAATAGAGCGGCTACTTGAGCATCCCAAATATGAGTTTTTGACTTTGATAAGTCGCCTGGGAGCACGACTATCCACAGGCCAAGCCGTGGCGGTGATGCGGCTGACACTCTGCTCTGCCTGAAAAATCATTAATAAGGAAAGCACGTCAATGCAGCTAAAAAACTTCGCAACCGCATCGTTCGGTGTACTGCTTTCTCTCAAGGCCATGGCCTATGACGAGGAACCTTGCAGCGCCGACCAGATACGCATCGAAAGCAATCAAAAAATGCTGAACGATGAAAAATCTCGTTACAAGATTTGCACAGACTATCGTGCTGATGATTTTTTTGCCTTTGATGCAGCTGCCCTCGGCCCAACAAGTGAAAAAACGGCCATCTTTGGTTCGAAAATAGCGCCGGGCAAACTTCAAAGCCTGCTGGATTTACCAATAAGCGATGCGTACGTATTTTCAGCGGCGTTGGAGCTCATACCCGAGTCATTGACATCGATGCCTAAAACAAATGATAACGACATCGAAATCGTTTCAAGTGTCGTTGCCTCCTAGCCCATACCCCGAATGAGAGGATTTGGGAGTAACAAGATTGTTAAATCTCAGCGTCTGGTTTTCCGGGCGTCGCTGTCAAGGAGCGGTCAAATGGATCACTCGTCAAACTCTCTCGATCGGGTTTCTTTAGCTACTGACACCGCCGCCCCTGACAGCCATTGCCTGGCACAATCCATTTAGTTGAAGAGCGTTAAATTCCATGAGCATCCCTGATGAAGTCTTTCATATAACCTCTACTCCTGCGGACAACTCCAATAGAACGATTGGTCGCTGGGAGATGAGCCTCACCCCATCAGAGCATCAAGCAAGCATTCGGCAGCATAAGCTCATTCATAGCCCGAGACTCCAATGCAGCAGACTGGAATTTGATTCAGCGATCACGCTCATTAGCTCTGTTCCTGATGGCTTTGTAACCTTTGCCATTTCACAGGCTTCTGTAGGTCGGCCAACTGTAAACAATCATGAATTGCGCCCTAACGAAATCATCGTGCTGTATAGCGGTGAACCCGTGCATTACACCTGCGAACCGAATGAAACTCTTTTCACCCTGACCACGACTTTGGAACATTACGAGCAGTGCCTCGAAAATCACTCAACTGTCGATGTTCTTGCCTATCGAAAGGAACACCGCTTTCAGGCTGCCAATTTCAAATTAATGCAATCTGCCATTCAGGCCATCAACGCCTACTGCGTGAACGTCAATGACCCGCCTTTAAAACAACGTGGCTGCTCAGAAGTTTCAGCCATTGAAAGTGCGCTATTGATTTCGCTACTTCAGGCGCTGACACCTGTTGGTACCTTGGCGCTTAAAGTTCCGACGAGAAGAACGGTCGCAATAAAAGCAATAGAATACATTCACAAAAACACGAAAAAGGCGCTTAGCATGAAGGCGCTGGTAAAACAGCTTGAAACGACAACTCGCACTTTGCATCATGGCTTCGTCGAAACATTCGGTATTTCGCCGATCGCCTACGTAAGAAATTTAAGACTCGCCAATGTCCGCCGAGACTTGATCCGTAAAACCTGGCCAACGGTTACCGAAACCGCAATGTATTGGAACTTCCACCATTTAAGCCGTTTTTCCAAGGCGTATCATGACGCTTACGGTGAAACCCCTTCAGTAACGGCCAGGCGCAACTCTGCAAAACTGGCATCCTCCAGCCGCTGAATATTTAAAGCCACGGCGGCACAACTCTTGATCGAGAAAAATCTGACTCATGCGGATCGCTGCAGGACTTTTCATGCCCTGCAGCTGACGCACCTTTGAGCAACAGAAACATCAAAAATAACGATCAATAATTTTCATTCATCCCTCTTAATTGCCACTATTTCTTATTTCTAACTCAAGGGGATAAGTATGCGCTATCGATTAAACTCACTGCCGCTCAAACAGAAAATCATCTTTTGTCTTGCTGCCTACTTGTGTGGTGTCGCGTTAGCCTGGTTGATTGACGGTTAATCTCCCCGACTGCTACTTCCCAAGTCAGGTCTCGCCAAGTCAAATAATGTTTTCCGGAGTTTTTATGATCGCAGCGTATAAAGCCTCGTTTAGAAAATACACCTTAGCTTTATGCGCAATGGCTGCAGCGGGTTCAATCGCATGGTTTTGTTCCGGGCAGCTTGCAGAGAATATTTTTGAGCAGCGCTTGAATAACGTTCACGACGATTTCAGTGCCGCTCAAGTCGAACCCAACACGCAAATCGATAAAGCACTGGAAGCCCTCGGCCGTTTTGATCGTTCAAGCCAGGAATGCTCCGGTGAGCAGTACTCACAAATAGCGGACACGGTGAAGAACTTTCGATTTATTTATCAAGCGGCAGTCCAACTTGAGAATGGCAGGATCTGCTCATCCTACGGGCAAAAAATCACATCGGTGTCAGCGGGAAACGAAAGCAACCGGATCCTGGTTAAAGGGCGAACCTATGAGATCAGTTCCGACCAGGCCACCTCCGCGGATACAGACTTCATCATTATTTCGCAGCAATCAGCTTACGTTTGGGTCAACAAGGAAATACTTCTGGACAACATGAACCTTCCGGAAGAGGTGCAATTGGACCTGCGCGGTCCAGGCGGTATGGCGTCCATTACCTCTATGAACCGTCAGCCCCTGAAGTTGCAAGAGCCGTTTCCCCTTGAAGAACTTGTTACCACGACAGACAAAGCCTATGTCGCCTTTCCCAACAACCGTAACGAACTGATCTCAGTCCTCTCAGTTGCGCTGAGTGACCTGACAGCGCTCAGATGGAAGTTGTTCGTTGTTCTGGCGTTCATGCTGGAAGCGTTGGTCTACATCGCATGGCGGATTCACAGCTATTACACCTCCACCGTCGTTCAGTTACGCAAGGCCACAAGAGCGAACAAACTGAACGTTCACTACCAGCCTATTGTTAATTTGAGGACAGGACATCTGGTCGGCGCCGAGGCGCTGTCTCGCTGGAGCCTCAAAGGAGCCGCTATTCCGGCGGATGTATTCATCGCGGCGGCAGAGAAGTCCGATTTGATTTGCGAGCTTACGCGCTCGGTCATGCGCCAGGTCGCGGAGGATTACAGCACCTATTTTTGGGCATGCAAGGATTTCTACATTGCGGTGAATCTTTCCGCTCAAGACATTCTCGATTCAACCTTTCCAGACTTTGTCGCCAGCATCATGGCTACGTACAACCTACCGGCGTCTGCCATCGCCTTTGAAGTCACGGAAAGAGCCTTGTTAGACCATGAAAGTGCATCCATTCAACTGCAACGGCTTCGGGCGTACGGGCATCGGATTGCCATTGATGACTTTGGCACGGGCTATTCCAGCCTCTCGTTCATCGAGTCAGTGCCTGTCGACATGCTGAAGATAGATCGCTCATTCATCACGAAGGACAAAATCGCCGCCAAGGACGCCTTGTGGCGACACATCACCCACATTGCCAAAGCGCTAAAGCTCGAGGTCGTCGCCGAGGGTGTCGAAACTCAACAACAACTACCGCACCTCGCTTCAGAAGGCATGTTGTTGGCTCAAGGTTGGTTATTTTCTAAAGAACTCCCCGCACATGCGTTGGCAAGACGTTTCTTTCAATGCCCTGTGAGCCTCAATCCTCAGACTGATTGAAGTAACCCAGAAATATAAATCAATGACTTCTATCAATCTGCGCAGTCACCCAAATTCTTGGCGAACACCTCACAATCGACAACCTGTAGAAGGACTCCACCTCACATGCTATTTCGCAACCTTGCCTGCGCTACTCTGCTTTCGTTGCTGTCTTTTCAGGCACTCGCGGACGACAAAGGTTTGTATCTTGGAGCTGGCGTAACCAACATTGAAACCGACAAATCTCACCTGAGCGATGAAGACAACAGCTATAAGGTTTTTGCAGGCTATCGTCTCAACGGATATCTGGCCTTCGAGGGCGCCTTCGTTGATCTCGGCCAATTCGAGGACAAGGATCTTGATTTCGATGGCAAATCTGTTCAGGCCGCCGCCCATATCGGTTTTCCGCTGGGAGACCGGCTGCGAGTTTTCGGTAGCGTCGGTGCTCACGCCTGGGATGCTGACGGCAATGCCAGCGATGATGACACTGGCGTGGATCTGACTTACGGTGCGGGCATTGAATTTGATGTATTCCGCAACATCGGCATCCGCGCGGAATATGAAGTACTGGAGGTCGGCGATATCGACCTGAATCAAACAACGGCATCTGCCTACGTTCTTTTTTAACGCCAACTTGAATTTGAGCGACCCTGCTGGTCGCTCAATGCACTCCCTGCCACTTACTCCCTGTCTTTCGTCGTGCGGATGAGATTGTTCCGCAGTTTCACAATAGCCTTCTGCATTTGTACGAAGTCTTCGGGATCAAGTCCGGTTTGCGGAAAGCCGTCTTCGGTCAGGCCTTCACGCAGTTGTCGCCCCTCTTTTGTGAGTCTGATCCGCACTTGCCGCTCATCTTCCGGGTCGCGCTGGCGCAGCAAATAACCCATCGCCTCCAACTTCTTCAGGATTGGCGTGAGGGTATTGGATTCCAGGAACAGCTTTTCGCCAAGGCTGCCAACGGTCTGGTTGTCTTCCTCCCACAGCGCAACAAGAGTGATGTATTGCGTGTAAGTCAGGCCGAGCCGTTCGAGCATAGGCTTGTAAGCCTTGCCAAAGGCGAGGTTGGAGGAATAGACCGCAAAACAGAGGAAGTCAGAAAGCTTGAGATCGAGGGCGGAAGTCTTCTTAGCGGGTTTCATGATCATTCTCTGTGGCCAAAGACGTTTGGGGTTGTAAGGCTCGACTATACATCGCATGCGATGGTATCGGAAGTGCCAACCCTTCTGCCGTTGTTATCTGACCCGCTCACCAGGGATGCCCCTGGTGAGCCGGCTGTTCGGTGCATCAAGCGGTAAGGACGTTAATGGCAACATCAATGTTGCCGCGTGTTGCCTTGGAGTAAGGGCAGATTGCATCGGCGTTGTGCGCCAGTTCGGTCGCTACCCCCTCTTCCAGACCCGGCACACGCAGAGTCAGTCGGGCCTGGAGGAAGTAGGCCGCGCCGGTCTGACCCAGGTCGACTTCGATGTCGACGGCCGTATCGGCCGGCAATGTCACCTTCATCTGCTGGGCCGCCAGCCCCACTGCTGCGATGTAACAGGCCGACCAGGCTCCGGCGAACAGTTGCTCGGCTTTCGGGTGCGGCTGAACGCCCGTAAACACGTGTGCCGGTGCGGTGCCGCCGGGCGATGACAGTTCGATGTCCACGTTGCCGTTATGCCCGCGCGAGGTGCTGCCTGCACTGCTCAGGGTTGTGTGGGTTTTACCGCTGGCGAGTACTTTTTCGATCTTGCTCATGATGATTTCCTTCAGGTTTATAGTTTGCGCTGTTCGCATGCGCTTGTATCGCACGCGATATTAGTGACACGTCCAGGATTCACGCCGTAATAACGTTCAGGGCAACGTCGATATTGCCGCGTGTTGCTTTGGAGTAAGGGCAGATGGAATCGGCGATGTGCGCCAGTTCGGTCGCAACATCGTGTGCCAGCCCCGGCACGCGCAGGGTCAGTCGGGCCTGAAGGAAATAGGCCGTCCCAGTCTGGCCCAGGTCGACTTCGATGTCGACGGACAGATCCGCTGGCAACACGATATTTCGCTCCTGGGCCACTAGCCCTACTGCCGCGGTGTAGCAGGCCGACCACGCACCGGCGAACAGTTGTTCGGCTTTCGGGTGCGGCTGGGTGGCGGTAAACAGGTGGGTCGGTTGGGCGGAACCGGGGGACGACAATACGATATCAAGGTTGCCGTTATGGCCACCGACACCGCTGTGGGTGGTGTGGGTTTTGCCGGTAGCCAGTACTTTTTCGATTTTGCTCATGGATGTTTCCTCGGGATTTCATATTTGCGCGATAAAATCGCATGCGATGCGTATAAGTAAAAAAAATGCCTTTTATCAATCAGCGGAGGCAGTGATCCAGTTGTTGCCATTGTGACCATGGGAAGCGTGATCGTTGAAGTGAGAGGTGGTGTGGCGGCTTCCGGTTTTCATGGCTGAATCTCCAACGGCAAAGGTTGTGGTTGATTATTATCGCTTTCGACCTGATCGCATGCGATGTATTAATACTCAACCAAAGCCCCAATCATGTCAAAGACTATTTTACGATTCGGCGATGAGCGGTAGATGCGGTTCATCGCCGGGCCGAAACTCTGGTAGCGCGATTCGGATCGCTTTCACGATCGCTGCTGGAAATCCTGCACATCAGTTCCGAGACGGATTACCTGACCATCGAGCCCGGCATGCTTCCCGGCATGAACCCGGGAGTGCATGAGAAAGTGTTTGGGTCATTCCATAAAAACACTGTTGCGCGACCTCAAGATCAAGAGCAGCCTCAGTGACAGGTTCTACCTCGATTCGCCTCTCATGATGAAGGTTGTCGGACACACTCATCATGGCCCTCAAGTGAGGAAATGATGATCAAGCATTCATCCGTACTCGCCGCCATTGCGACGGCTATCGTACTTGCTGTTTCGCCCTTCATCAGCGCCGCTGACGCCGACAGCAGCAAATCCATCCGCGCCTTCCACGTCGATGTTCCGCAACAGGAGCTTGTCGATCTGCGCAATCGAATTGCAGCGACACGTTGGCCGGACAAAGAAACGGTGACCGATCGCTCTCAAGGCGCACAACTGGCCAAGCTACAAGAGCTGGTTCGCTATTGGGGCACAGACTACGACTGGCGCAAGGTCGAAGCGCAGCTCAATGCCTTGCCGCAGTACACAACCACCCTCAATGGCGTAGACATCCACTTCATCTGGGTTCGCTCGCCAAACCCGAACGCGATGCCGCTGCTCATGACCCACGGTTGGCCAGGTTCTGTGCTCGAGTTCCTCAAAGTCATCGGGCCGCTCACTGATCCGACAGCGCACGGGGGCAATGCCACCGATGCATTCGACGTCGTGATTCCGTCGATTCCAGGCTACGGTTTCTCCGGCAAGCCGAATGGCACCGGTTGGGACCCGGACGCTATCGCGCAGGTTTGGGCGCAACTGATGCAACGTCTTGAGTACACCCATTACGTCGCCCAGGGTGGCGACTGGGGTGCTCCGATTACCAGCGCAATGGCGCGCCAGGCTCCGCCCGGCTTGCTTGGCATTCACCTTAACTTGCCAGCCACAGTACCGCCGGAAGCGGTCGCGGCGCTCGCTGCCGGAGGTCCCGCGCCAGCGGAATTTTCCGAGAAGGAGCGCGCGACCTTCGACGCCCTCGCCACGCTCGTCAAACAGGGCAATCTGGCTTACAGCGCGATGATGGCCGCGCGGCCACAAATGATGGGCTACGGCGTATCCGACTCCCCGGTATTCCTGGCGGCGCTTATGCTCGTGCACCCAGGTTTCGCCCAGTGGACATACGGCGCCGACCCTCAACAGTCACCGACGAAAGATGAGGTGTTGGACGACATCACACTGTACTGGCTCACGAACAGCGCTGCCTCCGCAGGACGGCTCTACTGGGAGAACATGGGACGCAGCCCGCTTTTTTCGGCAGCCCAGAAGACTGCTGACATTTCATTGCCGGTGGCCGTCACGGTGTTTCCACAGGACGTCTACTGCCCTCCCGAGTCGTGGGCCCGGCGCGCCTATCGCAACTTGATCTACTTCCACCAAGCCGCCAAGGGCGGTCATTTCGCGGCCTGGGAACAGCCGCAGCTGTTCACCGAAGAACTTCGTGCGGCGTTCCGAACGATACGCTAGCCGACCTGAAGAACCTGAAAAAACGGGCGCCTTATCGGCGCCCGTTTTCGTTCAAGGGGTCGGTGATACATCGCTGTAATTACCCTCTCCCCCGGACTGCCACTTGTCGCCCATTCTGATATGTTTTTTTTCACTATATTGATTTATGAAATATTGTGTGCCAATCATAGTCTCGCAAACCGGCCCACCTCGCCAGATCGGTCGGCCGTTCGTATCACCCAAACGCCCCCTCCAAGGAGTCAACAATATGAACAAGACAGAACTTCTAGGTGCTCTGGCACTGTGCGCCGCAAGCTTGCTGGCACACGCCGACGAAAGCAGCTTGCGTATCGGTATCGAAGCCGCCTACCCACCCTTCTCCTTCAAGACGCCAGAGGGCAACGTCAGTGGTTTCGACTACGACATTGGCAACGCGCTGTGCGAAGAGATGAAGGTCAAATGCGAGTGGGTCATCCAGGAATTCGACGGCATGATCCCGTCGCTGAAAGTGCGCAAGATCGATGCGGTGCTGTCGTCGATGTCGATCACTGAAGACCGCATGAAGTCGGTCGACTTCAGCAAAAAGTACTACCACACGCCGGGCAAGTTCGCGATGAAGGCCGGCAACGTGATCAACGACCCGCTGGTCGATCTCAAAGGCAAGAAGCTCGGCGTGCAACGCTCCTCGACCTATGACCGTTTCGCCACCGAGCAGCTTGAGAAAGTCGGCGTCGAGGTGGTGCGCTACTCCTCACAAAATGAAGCCTTCCTCGATCTGGCTGCAGGTCGCCTGGACGCCACGCTGGCAGACATCGTCAACACCGATGAGAGCTTTATCAAAACACCATTGGGTAAAGATTTCGCACTGGTAGGGCCGGACATCAACGACCCGAAATACTTCGGCAGAGGCGCCGGGATCGCGGTACGCAAAGGCGACAGTGCGAACGTTGCGCGCTTGAGTGCGGCGATTGACGCGATCCGCGCCAATGGCAAGTACCAGCAAGTGATGGGCAAGTACTTCGCCTTCGATATCTACGGCGAATAAGCCCTACCCGAAACCCCGGCGCCGGCCCCTTGCGGGCGCCGCTTTTGGCTTGTCTCGTGCGCCTCCCGGCGCTCGCTTGAGGAACTTCATCATGCTTCACGGCTACGGATCGAGCATTCTCGATGGCGCCTGGCTGACCATTAATCTGGCCCTGACTTCCATGACCCTGGCCATTTCCCTGGGACTGATCGGCGCGGCCTTTCGTTTGTCGCCGTTTAAATGGCTGGCGGTGTTGGGCGAAGGCTATACAACCCTGATTCGCGGCATTCCTGACCTGGTGTTGATCCTGCTGATCTTCTACGGCGGCCAGGATCTGATGAACCGCATGGCCCTCGCACTCGGTTACACCCAGTACATCGACATCAACCCCTTCATCGCCGGCGTCTGCACCATGGGCTTCATTTTTGGTGCCTATCTTTCGGAAACCTTTCGCGGCGCCTTTATGGCGATCCCCAAAGGTCAAGGCGAGGCCGGCGCGGCTTATGGCATGAGTGGCGCTCAGGTGTTCTGGCGGATTCTGGTGCCACAGATGATTCGTTTCGCCATTCCCGGGTTCACCAACAACTGGTTGGTGCTGACCAAATCCACCGCGCTGATCTCGGTGATCGGTTTGCAGGACATGATGTTCAAAGCCAAAAACGCAGCGGACGCCACCCATGAGCCGTTCACGTTTTTCCTCGCGGTTGCCGCGCTCTATTTGATGCTGACCAGCGTGTCATTGCTGGTGCTGCGCTATCTGGAAAAACACTACTCGGTCGGCATCAAAGCCGCCGAACTGTGACTGGGAGCACACCCATGATTCTCGACTACAACCTGATTAGGGAAAACCTGCCGCTGTATTTCAATGGCGTGTTGGTGACCTTGAAAGTGCTGCTGATTTCCCTGGCCGTTGGCCTGGTGCTTGCGGTTCCTTTGGCGCTGATGCGCGTCTCCCGCTCACCGCTGATCAACTTCCCGGCCTGGCTCTACACCTACGTGATTCGCGGCACCCCAATGCTGGTGCAATTGTTCCTGATCTATTACGGGCTGGCGCAGTTCGAAGCGGTACGCCAAAGCGCGCTCTGGCCTTACCTGTCCAGCGCAACCTTTTGTGCGTGCCTGGCCTTCGCGATCAATACCAGCGCCTATAGCGCGGAACTCCTGGCTGGCAGTCTGAAGGCCACGGCCCACGGCGAGATCGAAGCCGCCAAAGCCATGGGCATGTCGCGCCTGACTTTGTACCGCCGCATCCTCCTGCCATCGGCCTTGCGCCGGGCGCTGCCGCAGTACAGCAACGAGGTATTGATGATGCTGCAAACCACCAGCCTGGCGTCCATTGTCACGCTGGTGGATATCACTGGCGCCGCGCGAACCGTCAGTTCGCGCTTCTATCTGCCGTTCGAGGCGTTCATCACGGCCGGCCTCCTCTACCTGGTCCTGACCTTCATCCTGGTTCGTCTGTTCAAACTGGCCGAGCGCCGCTGGCTGGCCTATCTGGCACCGCGCAAGCACTAAGGAGCGTTATGAAGCACATTCAATACCTTTTGCCGTGGAGTGCCTCGGGCACAGAGCGAAAGTTGTCGCTGTTTCGTTTTGGTAGCGGACCGCGCAAGGCCTACATCCAGGCCTCCTTGCATGCCGACGAGCTACCGGGGATGCGTGTCGCTGTTGAGCTCAAGCGCCGTCTGCAGGAACTGGAAGAGCAAGGTCGCCTGAACGGGATAATCGAGTTGGTGCCGATGGCAAATCCGATTGGTATTGCCCAGATGTTCCAGGCCACCCATCAGGGGCGCTTTGAGTTCTCCAGCGGGAAGAATTTCAATCGCGACTTCCCGGAACTGACCGAGTCCGTAGCGCAGCAAGTGGAAGGTCAGTTGGGCGAGGATGCCAACGCCAACATCGCACTGATCCGTAGCGCCATGCGCGACGCACTCACCCACCTGCCGGCAGCGACATCGGAGCTCGATGGTTTGCGGCGACTGTTGATGCAGCATGCTTGTGATGCCGATGTGGTGCTGGACCTGCACTGCGACTTCGAGTCGATCATGCTGCTGTATGCAATGCCGCAAAACTGGCCGCGCTTGAGTTCATTGGCCGCCCGCCTGGACGCTGAGGTGGCCCTGCTGGCCGAGGCGGCGGGAGGTAACGCTTTCGATGAAGCCTGCGCGATTCCCTGGCGGCACCTGGCCGAGCGCTTTGCGCACGCCAATATTCCACTGGCATGCGTGGCCACCACCATCGAATTGCGCGGCATGGCTGACACCGAACGAGAGCAATGCGTCGACAGTGCGCAGGCCATTCTTGGCTATCTCGCCGACCAAGGCCTGATTAGCGGAGTCTGGCCCGCCGCGCCACCGAGCCGTTGTGAAGCGACACCGTTCGCCGGTGCGCAGTACGCCTATGCGCCGCATCCGGGGGTGGTGAGTTATCTGCAACCGTTGGGCGCCCACGTCAAGGTCGGCGATCCGCTGTTCGAAGTGCTAGATCCGCTGACCGATCAACACAGCGTGGTGCACGCCAGCACCGACGGCATCCTGTATGCCCGCGAACGCCTGCGCTTTGCCCAGCCCGGTTTGTGGCTGGCCAAAGTGGCCGGCAAGTCCCCTATTCGCCAAGGCCGTTTGCTCAGCGATTGATTCCAGAGAGTTGAAACCATGTACAAACTTGAAATTCAGGATCTTCACAAAAGCTACGGCGCCCATGAAGTGCTCAAGGGTGTTTCCCTGGAAGCGAAGGCCGGTGATGTCATCAGCATCATCGGCTCCAGCGGTTCCGGCAAAAGCACCTTCCTGCGTTGCATCAACCTGCTGGAGCAGCCCAACGCCGGCAACATCGTGCTCAATGGCGAACAGCTCAAACTGGTGACCAATAAACTCGGCGGGCTCAAGGCTGCTGAACCCAAGCAGCTGCAACGCATGCGTTCGCGACTATCGATGGTGTTTCAGCACTTCAACCTCTGGTCGCACATGAGCGCCCTAGAAAACGTCATGGAAGCCCCGGTACATGTGCTGGGCATGAACAAGAAAGAGGCCCGGGAAAAAGCCGAGCACTACTTGAACAAAGTCGGCGTGGCGCACCGCATGGACGCCTGGCCCGCGCATATGTCGGGGGGTGAGCAGCAGCGCGTGGCGATTGCCCGTGCACTGGCCATGGAACCTGAAGTGATGCTGTTCGATGAACCGACGTCGGCACTCGACCCGGAGCTGGTCGGCGAAGTGCTTAAAGTCATGCAGGATCTGGCACTCGAAGGACGCACCATGGTGGTCGTGACCCACGAAATGGGCTTTGCCCGCGAGGTCTCCAATCAACTGGTGTTCTTGCACAAGGGCCAGGCCGAAGAGCGTGGCAACCCGCGCGAAGTGCTGGTCAATCCTCAGTCCGAGCGTCTCCAGCAGTTTCTGGCCGGCAGCCTGAAATAATCACCGGCTCGCTCACCACTCCTTGGCCGGGCGATGCACAACGAGGTTCGGCTTCGGATACACTCCAGCCAACCTTATGCCAGGCCTTCCCTAACCCTTTGGAATTGTTGAGCCGGATATGCCGACCCCTTCGAAAAACACCACGGTCTATGCCGCGCCGGTGATGCGCAAACTGGCGGAAATCGTTTCCGATTTACCGCCGTCACTGCGCAAGGTGGCGGATTTTATCCTGCGTCACCCGCTGAGGGCCGCGACGCTGACCATCGAAGAAATGGCCCATGAAACGTCCACCTCACCCGCAGCGGTCAACCGTTTGGCCAAGGCGCTGAACCTGGGTGGCTATACCGGCATGAAGTCCGAACTGGTCGCGACGTTGCAGCAGATGGTGTCGCCGGTCGACAAACTGCGCAACGAACTGGCGCATCGTCCTGGTGGCGCGTTTGGCCTGCATGAACAAATTCAGAGCGCCACCAGCAACCTTGCCGCGGCGGCGACCAACAACCATGCAGACACCTTTGAGGCGTTCGTCACTCGCCTGACCAAAGCCCGCAAAATTTACATCCTGGGTTTTGGCAACAGTGTCTACTTCGCCGGTCTCGCGGCCTCAACCCTGATGCCCTTCTGTGCGGACGCCACCGCCATCAGCATGGAGGGCGGCAACGAAAACGCCGCTTACCGCCTGGCTGCAATTACCGATCAGGACGTGCTGCTGGCTATCTCCCTGCCGCGTTATTCCCTCGACACCTTGCAACTCGCCCGTTTTGCCAATGAGCGCGGGGCTTCGGTGCTGGCAATCACTGACTCCCCCGCGTCACCTCTCACCGGCGTTGCCGAACATGTTTTATTTGCCCCTGCCGACCATCCGGTAATGACCAGCTCCAACATCGCTGTGCTCGCTTTAATCGAAGGGTTGGTGGCGGGTGTGATGGCGCGCAACAAAGAAGCCGTCAAGCTGGCGACCGAACTGACTGAAAGCGTCATGTCATACCTGCATATCCCTTCCAGCAGCAAATCGCCGAAAAAGTGATATCGCTAGGGGACAGTCATCATGAGCGCCTGGAGTAGCTTCAAAACATTTCATCTCCTCTGCCGATTCATTTAGACTTTGCGATTGGCTCATAGGGCCATGCCATGCCCTATAACGGATATCCAAGTTAAATCCTTATGAAAAAAATAATTGATGCCGTTCGAAATCATTATTGGAAAAAATGGATTCGCAAGCATAAATGCAAAGTGGCAGGCGGCCTATTGTCATTGCACAAGAGGTCGACACTGACACTAGAAGAGGAAGTATCTATAGGGCATGTTGTTATAGAAGCGAAAAATTTAAAGATCGGCGCTCATACCTATATCAGAAGTGATTGCGTGCTTTCGGCGGTATCCTCTATCGGCAGGTTCTGCTCTATTGGAAGCGGCTGTTTTATCGGACAGCAAAAAAGCTCACATCCGTCAGACTGGCTCAGTTCACATCCTTTTCAATATACCGATACGCATTTGTCTTTCGACCCCGACGTTGCTGATATAACGATTGGGCATGACGTTTGGGTGGGGCACAGTGCGATGATCCTTGAAGGGGTTACCGTAGGCACAGGTGCGATTATCGCAACCCGCGCCCTGGTTGCCCACGACGTGCCGCCCTACGCGATAGTTGCTGGGGTCCCTGCAAAAATCATCAAGTATCGACACGCGCCCGAGGTCATTGAAGAATTGCTCGCCAGTCAGTGGTGGGCGTGTGATGTCGGGTTCCTCCAGACGTTACCGCTGAACGACCCTAAAACCACTTTGCCTCTATTGGCTGTCCAGCATAAAGAAAAACGTGCTGACTATAAGTCCATCCAGATAACACGCAAAAAGTGCAGCGTTCTGTCCTGAACAAACCGCCTGGAAAAACCGGGCGGTAGCAGACGTATCTCTGACAAGACCCCCTCGCCAAATCACCCCTCGGACATCGACAGCAAGCCATTATCCAGTCAAACGATCGTGCTTCTGATTCCGCCAGGGTTTGGCGGTCAGCATGACAAGGCGGGCTGGCGTAGCGTCTGATCGCGTCTTGCGCCGTCATAAATCTATTTTTGATAATTATTAATTTCCCGTCCCCTTCCCATCAGTTTGAAATGCGCTTCGATGAGGTTAGTCATACCTGTCACGTGTGGGTTTTGATGGATGCCTCGAATGCAGTCAAACCTGCATTTTGGAGAGATTGTCCTCCTCACAATTTGTGTTGTTTCTCCCTGCGTCTTCACCCAAGACACGCAGACGAAAGAACACATGCAGCACTTCGATTGTTCCAGATTCGAGACTGCGCCAAGCCACTACATGGAGGGATTCCAGAATGCTGATAAAAATCGAGAAAGCGAGCACGCCGGAAGGCTGGAATGTATGGATGAACGAGTGGTGCGTTAAGTTTCACAGCTATGCACAAGCGTTGGCGTTCGTGAACAGATTGGAAGGCAGGATAAATGCATCACACACCTTGCCTGTTAGCGTAGACGCCCTTGAGTTGGAACCGTCTTAACCTGAGGCCACCCTGACTTCGGTGAACTTGAAGTATAAAAAAGCCCCGCGCTCTGGCGGGGCTCTCAATATGCACGCATTAGCGGGCATCCGACGTTAGCTTGCACTCAGGCGCAATCTGTAGCCTCAATCGAAACCGACGAACCTTGGAAACGGCGAGCTCGCCCCGCATAACTTCGTAAAGATGTTGCGAAATAGGGGTGAAATCGTTGCCAGTGAAGTCAGCGGGACCATTTGCAGCTGAGTGACTGATTACCGTTAACTCGCCATTCTGTTCATTAACCGTAAAGCTGGGAAGCAGGCGTGAATGGAGAGAAACCACCGTCTATGGCCGGGCATCGAGCGTTTTGAGGTTGAAATAGGCGTAAACCTATTTCAGGACTAGACATTTTTGACCAAGTGCATGTTCGCGTCGCCCGACCAGGCTACTGTATTTACACACCGTCCGAGTGGGAGGCAGCCGGTCACCAACGTATCGCATGTATACAATTAAAACCAACAATTTTCATGAGTGAATACAAGCATACTTTTTAGCGAATGAGATTCAATGAAGCTTCGAGCACCTCACGCGGCAATGGCACGTCACTAGTCAAGACCTGTTTATCCTGAGTATATCGGAACGAAAACACCAGAAGAATGCCCTCTAACCTAGCTTCGTCGATGTATGGAAACGGCTATTAGGGTGGAGCATAGTCTCTATGCACCATTTGAAAAAAAGCGCATCCGTGCTAAAACCAATGTATTCAATATTATGTATTTTCGGATTCAATTAATGCGCACGACTCGTGTAATCGATGATTCGGCCAAGGACTGGCGGCGCAGAACGGCCGCGAGGTGCCAGGCGCTGGCTCATGGGCGCTACGCTCTTTTGCTCGTCATGTGTCAGATGTTCGCCAGCGTAGCCATGCGCCAGCTTCAGGAACGATAGCGAGCTAATATGCCCTCCAAAAAATCATCGTTAAGAATGGGCGGGCCTGGAGAAATTAGCACAAGCCCATTCCGTCGATTCCCGGAAGTAGTTGACGCGATAGGGGGTTCCTCGCGAGGCGTTTTCAAAGACGCGGGTATCAGCCTTGAGCAATTTGCATATGAAGACAACCATCTCGCCTACATGGACGTTGCTCGCCTGTTCAACACGGCATTCGAACACACTCAGTGCCCCCATATTGGCCTGTTGATCGGTGAGCGCTTTTCGCTGGATCATTTGGGTCCGGTGGGTCAGCTTATGCGTCTTGCGACTACACCAGGCGATGCATTGAACGACCTGGTCGGGCATGCCAATCTCTATGATCGTGGCGCGACCCCACTCCTTCTTCCCTTGGCGGGCCAACACAGTTTGTTGGGATATGTCATTTATCGCCACGACCTGCCCAATCAATCATTACTTGTTGACACTGCCGTCATGGTTGGCCTCCAAATGCTGCGGGCCTTATTAGGCGCTAACTGGACGCCCGCTCGCGTGCAGTTTTCATATCGCAAGCCATCAGACATCACCCCGTACGTCAGAAAATTTCGCTGTAACATTCAGTTCAATGCAAGCATTTCCGGACTTGTAATAAACAATCAGAAACTCCGACAAATTCAATGTACGGCGAATCCACGCTTACACCATCTGCTTAAACTGGCTATTTCGACCGCCACGTCACATTTGACGATTTCAGAACAAATAAAGAGCCAGACATACGCTTTATTATTGAAAGGCCAGGCGAATTCCAAGCACATCGCCAGTCAATTCTCATTGAATGAAAGAACGCTGCGACGCCGGCTGGATGCAGAAGGTTCTCACCTCAAAGAACTGATCACCGACTCCAGAAGCAACTTCGCGCGGCAGCTCTTGAAAGATACCAATTTGCCGATATCCACAATCTCTCAGACCCTTCAATACCAGGATCCAAACGCCTTCTCCCGTGCATTCAAAACGTGGACAAATACGTCACCACAGCATTGGAGAGATGGACTGGAGGTCGCCTCCATTTAAGGGTGATCCCACTGTTTCCACGCACCCGTAATACCGCGCGTCGGTGTCCGAAAATGCAAGATGCCTTTCTGATGATTGCCGTAAAGTGAACGCGACAACAGGCTAACTGCAAAGCTGATCTTCGGCTTTTTTGTGCTGTTCATGAGGCTGGCGATTAGTTGCACCTGCGGTTGGAGTTCCGCGCAGACACTCAAAAAAGCCGCACGAGTAAAAGACGGCGCCCTGGACTTGGGGCGATCTAAAGATATCGATTGAGTCATCTGCTGAGAGGGATTTCATGCCATTAAATAAAAGTGTGTTGTCGATTACTGTCCTTGGTGCGCTGACACTCTTTACCAGTGGCCGCAGTGTTGCCGGTGGCCTGATGTTGTACGAAATCGCCACCGACAACGTCGGGCTGGCCAATGCCGGTGCAGCGGCTCGGGCACAAGGCCCTTCAACCATCGCCAGCAACCCCGCTGGCTTGAGTTACCTCAGCGGAACACAGATCTCCGCTGGTGCTCAGGTTCTTTTTGGGGACTTATCGTTCGATAGGAACAGTGAAACCAATACGCCGGGCGCTGGCAGCGGTAACGCGCTCGACCCCATACCGGGCGGCAGTTTCTTCATCAGCCATCAACTGGATGATCGGTGGTCCGTCGGTTTCGGCTCCTATGGCGATTTCGGCCTCACTGAAAACTACGACAACGACTGGTCCGGCCGTTATTTCGTGCAGAACGCGAGCATTGCGGGACTGTCACTGGTACCCAGTGTCGCCTACCGCTTCAACGATCAATGGTCCGTCGGCGTCGGACTGAAAGCCATGTACGGGATGCTGAAGAGCGAAGCCGCCATCGATCAGGCGCCGCTCGGACTGACACAAAGGGGCGACGGCCAATACAAATACCGGGACAGCACATGGGGTTACGGCGCCAACGCAGGCGTCATTTATGCACCAAAACCAGGTACCCGGATTGGCCTGGCCTACACCAGTCAGGTTGACCTCGACTTCGAGGATCGCTTGGATGTGGAGAGCAGTGCTCCGCTGGTGAGCCGCCTCAACAGCGTCAACACCAAGATCGACCTGAAAGTACCGCAAACGGCGACCCTCAGCCTGTACCAGCAACTGGACACGCAATGGGCTGTCCTGGCCTCGGTCAATTGGCAGGACTGGTCGAAATTCGGTGACATCGGCATTGACGTAGACACGTCCCGAACCGGTTCCCGGTCTACCTCGATCGATGCGCATTACAAGGACACGTATCAATTGGCGCTTGGCGCTCAATACCAGATGAACCGGGACTGGCTCTGGGACTTCGGCGTTGCCTATGACACGTCCGCCGTGTCCGACGCAAATCGTACGCCCACCGTGCCCATGGGCGCCGCCTGGCGCTTCGCCACAGGCTTTACTTATTCACTGAATAAAGAGACAGACGTGAATTTCAGTTGGGTCACGGTGTGGATGGGGGACATGTCCGTCGATCAGCAAAAAACGCTGTCAGGCAATCGTGTCTCAGGCGAGTTCGACAACGCCTGGATTCAAGCCCTGACGGCCAACATGACTTGGCGCTACTGAGAAAAATCCAGGATCGTTTCAGGTGTCATGCCTAGTATCTAACCGTGGGCATGAACGCTCACGACACCGGTTTGTACAAAACTAACGAGGTGAAAATGAACAGGAAGTCTCACAGTGGCTGGACATTGGCTGCGGCGGTCGTCGTAGGTTCAACGCTTTTCACCGGGTGCACGAGCAAGCTCGATCCGATCACACAGGCCGACAAGGCGGATGTGGCCAAGGGCGTTCTCGCGCCGAGCCTGGAGCAAACCAAGGCGATCGCCGAGGAAGGCTTTATCTACGGCTTGCCGCTGGTCATGAACTACGCCGTGATGAACGAATTCGCAGTGAATTCCAAGTCCAGCCAGTTCAAGGCGCCCTTCAACCAACTGCACAACGATCATCAGGTCGCGACACCGGCTGACACGGCCATCATTACACCCAACAGCGACACGCCGTACTCCTTCCTCTGGGCCGACCTGCGCGCCGAGCCGCTCGTGATCACCGTGCCGGCCGTTTCCAAAAAACGCTACTACGCGGTTCAAATGATCGACGGCAACACCTATAACTACGGCTACATTGGGAGTCGGGCAACTGCCAGCGCGCCCGGGAACTATCTGATTGCAGGTCCTGACTGGAAGGGGGTGACACCTCCAGGCATCGAGAAAGTGTTCAGCTCCACGACCCCCTTCGCGCTGACACTGATCCGGACCCAGTTGTTCAATCCGGCCGACATGCCAAATGTCGAGAAGGTGCAGGTGGGCTACAAGATCCAGCCGCTGTCCGCCTTCCTCCATCAACCTGCGCCGCCCGCCTCGCCGAAGATTGCTTTCGTGCCGGCCACGACGGGGGGCATCAAGGCCAACTTCTTCGAGTACCTGTCAGCCGCGTTGGAGTATGTGCCGCCATCGGCAGACGACAAGGAGATCCGGTCCAAGCTGGCCAGCATCGGCGTAGGCCCCGGCCGTAGCTTCGAATTCAAGGACCTCTCGCTCGAGCACAAGGCCGTGGTCCTGCTCGGGATGAAGGCCGGCGATGAGCAGGTCGACAAGTTCCTCTCGAGCGGCATGAAAAACATCAACGGCTGGAGCGTCGGCGCGTTTTTCGGCGACCAGGCGTTCTACAAAGGCGACTGGCTGATGCGGGCTAGCGCCGCGAAGGCGGGTCTGTACGGCAATGACGCTGCCGAGGCGATGTACCCCATTACGCGTACCGATGGCAACGGCCAGACGTTGAATACCGGCAAGCACAACTACACGCTGACGTTCCCTGCCGGAAAACTGCCGCCCGTAAATGCCTTCTGGTCGGTGACCATGTACGACGGCAAGAGCCAGTTGCTGATCAAGAATCCGATCAATCGCTACCTGATCAATTCGCCGATGTTGTCGGCGATGAAGAAGAACGCGGATGGTTCACTGACGCTGTACATCCAGAAGCATTCGCCGGGCAAGACCAAGGAGTCCAACTGGTTGCCGGCGCCTGACGATACGGCCTATCTGGTGATGCGCCTCTATTGGCCGAAGACCACGCCGCCTTCAATTCTTCCCGCTGGCGCGGGCAACTGGCAGCCGCCGGCAGTGGTGGCATCGAAGTAACGCGACGCTTGCGACTGCTTGCAGTTGGCAAGCAGTCGTTCGATTGCTCAGGCTGAGATCCAGTGGGCCCTGTTCCGAAAGGGCTGAGGCCACAGGGTCTGACCTTGAATAAAAGACATTCAGGAACACATCCCTCAAGGAGTACCGTTATATGAACTTCGCGCACAAATGGATAACGGGTGCCGCACTGAGCAGTTTGTTATTGACCGGCTGCGTATCGAAAGTCACTGAAGCCGAGCAATACTCGGGCTACCTGTCCAACTACAACAACTTGCAGGAAGTCAAAACGGCAAGCGGCGGCACAACAATGCGTTGGGTCAGTCCGTCGTGGAACCCGAATGCCTATGACACGGTGGTGTTCAACAAGCTGGAGCTCTATCCCGCGCCCAAGCCCGATGAGCGGGTCAACCAGCAAACGCTGACCGACATCCAGAACTACATGACCGGTAAGGTCAAAGGCACCCTGGGTCAGAAATACCGTGTGGTTTCCAATACCAGCGCCGCGCCGGTGGGTTCCAACACCCTGCTGATGCGTGCGGCGATCACCGGGGTGAATGCCGAAAACGAAGGGATGAAATGGTACGAAGTGGTGCCGATCGCCGCCGTGGTCGGAGCAACACAGGCCGCCACCGGCCACCGTGATCAGGACAGCACTTTGTTCATCGAGGCCGAGATTATCGATGCGAGAACCAACCAGACGGTAGCCAAGATTGTACGCAAGGTGTTTGGTACAACGCTGGAAAACGAGAGCCAGAAGATCACCGCCCAAGACTTCAAAGCGGCGATAGACAAGTTGAACGTCGATCTCTGGGCGTTCATTCGCAGTTAAGCCTTGATTGAACTGCCAACAGACGTTGGCTCAATACACGTCCAGCAGAGGATGCTGACATGTCTTCCTCTTCATCGCTTCCGTCGCGGCCTATGTCACAGGTCCTCTGTGAAGCCGGGACATAGAAACGATTCAAGGACGCAGCTGAAAGGCATTGCAATCAAATACCAATAACGAGGTGCACCGCAATGAAAGTAATCCTGTCCTGGCTGTCAGTCACATTGATGACGGTGCTGATAAGTGCCTGCTCCGCCGTCGGGTCAACCGATGGCGGCGCCGGTGAAATCGAAATTCGCTCAGGGAAGATCGAGCAGATATCGCTGACGCAGATGCAAACCAGCCACGACAGTGGTGTCGGCGCCGTACTCGGTGGTCTTGGCGGCCTGGCGGTTGGCAGCTTGATCGGGGGCGGCACCGGGCGTGACGTCGCCATGGTTGCCGGCGCGCTCGCCGGTGCTGCTGGCGGTAACTACGCCGAGAAGAAAAAGTATGACCAACCGGTCGAGGCGCAACAGATCATCGTGCGGGTCAACAGTGGCGTGCTGGTATCGGTGACCCAACCGATCAATCCGTCCCTGACTAAAGGCTCGAAGGTGTATATCCAGGGCTCAGGCAATGATGCCCGCGTTGTGTCGCAAGGCAGTTAAGGCTGACTGTTCGGATTCGTAAAACACCGTACCTGCCTTCTTAACAAATTTTGTAGGAGCGAGCTTGCTCGTGATGGACTCAAGAGCGCTGCGTTTATTCTGTAAACACGCGATTTCGTTAACGACCATCGCGAGCAAGCTCGCTCCTGCAAAACCTCCCACCGGCAAAAAAAGCAAAATGGCCAAATGACCATTAGAGGCATAACCAGCGAGAGGCAGAGGCTACTCATGTAGTAGTCACTGCAACGGTAAACTTTACGCCCCTCTTACCTGGACCCGACAAATACTTGACTGATTGGAGAAGTTAAACTTGTAACGCAAGTAACCTCAGCATGAAACAAGACGTGTCAACAACAGAATGGGGGGCTGTTCGCTGCGCTTCAGTTAATTACGACCCACTGCGATTGAGGTATTCAAGTAACTTCTGCTAGTCGTTAGCAGGCTCCCGTTGATAATCGAGGGGCCCGCGGCGATCGGTATCCAGGGAATTCGACATGAACAAGTACATTGAACGACTTTTGCTATCGTCTTTGGTTTTCGGTATTTCCGTTTCCAGTCAGGCCGACGATCAGGCGGAGCTGGCTAAACAGTCATTAAATCCAGTCGCGGCGCTGTACAGCTTGCCCATCCAATACAACTGGAATCAGAAAATGGGGCCCTCCGGCGATGGAATCCAGAGTGTCACCAATATCCAGCCGGTTTTACCCTTCACACTTAATGACGATTGGAATCTGATCTCTCGCACGATCCTCCCGATCATTGATCAGCATGGGCTGGCACCGAGGGGTATCGCTGATAAAAGCGGAGTGGGCGACACCTCGCAAAGCTTCTTTTTCTCTCCCAAAAAGCCGACCGAGGACGGCTGGATCTGGGGTGTAGGCCCCGCGTTGTTGTTACCGACCGGTAGTGATGAGCTACTGAGTAGCGAACAATGGGGGATTGGACCGACAGCGGTGGCGTTGAAGCAGGCCAACGGTTGGACGAACGGTATTCTGGCGAACCACATCTGGTCGCTGGACAACAACCCGGCCAATGACAAGGAGAAGGTCAATCAGACATATCTGCAACCCTTTCTGGTCTATACCACAGCGTCGTACACCAGTTTTGGCATTAATACAGAATCCACTTACGACTGGGAAGCCAGGGAGTGGAATGTGCCGATCAACCTGTTCGTGACGCAATTGTTCAAAGTCGGCAAGCAGCCCATGAGCCTTCAGGTAGGGCCGCGATACTGGGCGGACAGTCCTGAAGATGGTGCGCACGGCTGGGGCTTTCGGGTGGCGTACACGCTACTCTTTCCTAAGTGAAACTATCCGTAAGATTTATTTTTAGCATCAGAGGACACGTTGCTGTCATGTCAGCAGCGTTGTTTGATTTGCTGCTTATACTGACCGAGCAGTCTGAGCTTGCTATCCGTCGTGTTTCTCCTCGATCAGTGTTGCGCTCGCGCCCACCCACATCATGTAAAACAAAGACTTATAGCAAGACAAGGAGCGTTATGAGATATCAAGTCGAGAGCAAACGCGACATTGAATATCGCCTGATTAGTAGTTAGCTGGCCGACTCAATCATCTAATGAAAAAAAATGGAGTTTCAGGTTCATGATAACCACACTACCGAGAACATTTGGCTGCGCGATGGTATTGCTCGCATCCTTAGGATTTACGCTCGCCCAAGCAGCGGACATCACTCCCGCCGAAACGAAAGCCATCGCCGAGGAAGGCTACATCTACGGTCTGCCCATCGTGATGAATTACGCGACCATGTACGACTATGCCGTGGACAAGAACTCCGGCCAGTACAAGGCGCCGTTCAACCACATCCACAGCATGCACAATGTCTTTAGCTACAAGGACACGGCCATCGTCTCGCCGAACAGCGACACGCCGTATTCCTTGATGTTCATGGACCTGCGTAGCGAGCCGATCGTACTCTCGGTACCGACGGTGGAGAAACCGCGGTATTACTCGGTGCAGCTAATCGATAACAACACCAACAACTTCGGTTACATCGGCAGCCGTACCACCGGCAGCGAAGCCGGCGATTACATGCTGGTCGGCCCAGACTGGAAGGGCGTGACCCCGCCAGGAATCAAGAAGGTGTTTCGTTCCAATACACAACTCCTCTTCGTGATCTTTCGCACCCAGCTCTTCAAACCGGCGGACATGCCAAACGTCGAAAAGATCCAGTCCGGTTATGCGGCTCAGCCGTTATCGGCTTATCTCAAGCAGCCCGCGCCGCCTGCCGCGCCGGCGATCAACTTTCCGAAGTTCGACAAGGCCATGGCGAAGACCGACTTCTTCAAGTACCTGGGCTTTGCCTTGCAGTTTGCCCCGGCCACACCGGATGAAGTTGCGATCCGCGCGAAGCTGGCCCGTATGGGCATTGGCGCCGGCAAAGACTTCAACTTCCAGGATCTCTCCGCCGAGCAAAAGGCCGCCGTGGTTGAAGGCATGCAGGCTGGGCATACGAAGGTCCAGAATGCAGTCAATCATCTCGGCACGCAGGTCAATGGCTGGAACATCGTGAGTTCCGGCGGTGATGCCGCGTTCTACAAGGGTGATTGGCTAAAGCGTGCCGCCATCGCACAAGCGGGCATCTACGCCAACGACGCCGAAGAGGCCACCTATCCGATGGCCAAGATCCTGTCCGATGGTACGCCGCTTGACGGCAGCAAACACAACTACACCATCACCTTTCCCGCTGAACAGCTCCCGCCGGTCAATGCCTTCTGGTCGGTGACGATGTACGACGGCAAGTCGCAACTGCTGATCAAGAATCCGATCAATCGCTACCTCATCAACTCGCCGATGCTACCCGACATGAAGAAGAATGCAGACGGCTCGTTGACGCTCTACGTCCAGAAGGACTCACCCGGCGCGGACAAGGAAAGCAACTGGCTGCCCGCACCGAATGATCTGATCTACATGGTGATGCGCCTGTATTGGCCGAAGACGGAAAACCCTTCCGTCCTGCCTCCTGGCAAAGGAACGTGGAGTCCGCCCCAGATCGTTAAAATCAATTGAGCACCTAACGACCGGTTGCAGCGGACCGCGCTGGCGCGCCGCTGCTGAACCGGGGCGTCAGGGTTTCGCAGAGGCCTTGACCGTCCGCTGTCATTACCCAAAGACCAGAGGTGGCCGCAAACCGTATACATTGATGTTTGGACGTTATTTGCACGGCACTCCGTATGCCGCGATTCAACGCAATTGGGTGGATACCCCTCCTCAAGAGGGGGGCGGTGTGAGCACAGCCTGTTCACGATGCTCTCAACGCACCGTGTAAATCCTTCCACCGTCCAACAGAGAACAACAAGCATGTTTTATGAAAACATCGACACCTCCTCCATCAACGACGAGGACCTACCGTGGGTTCCGTTCGCACCTTACAGCGATGAAGTCTTCATCAAATACATCAAATGCGACCCGGTTCGCGGGGAAACCATCACCCTGCTCAAGGCCCCGGCCGGGTCTGCTCTGCCCAAGCACTATCACTCCGGCACGGTCATCGTTTACACCATCAAGGGTGGCTGGAAATACCTGGAGCACGACTGGATCTCGACACAGGGCGGCGTGGTGTTCGAAACCGCAGGTTCCAGCCATACGCCTATCGCGCTGACTGAATACGGCGATGAGCTGATCACCTTGAACATCACCCAGGGCGACCTGCTGTATTACGACGATAACAACAACGTCGTTGCCATCGAGAACTGGAAATCCAGCGTGGATCGTTACCTGGCGTTCTGCAAAGCCAATGATATCGAGCCCAAAGACATCACCAGCTTTGCGGTCTGACCAGCCCTCCAATCTCTCGGCCGTCCGGTGTTCGAGCGGGCGGCTGCGCCGTTGTAATGAATAAAAAACGGAGACACCCATGTCCCAGAAGCTGCAACCCGCCGGGCGTTTCACCCTGAAACTCTGCGCACTGTTGGCCAGCTCGGTCGCATCCGCACAAGACTCGCTGCCCTTCCCGCCGACGCCTTCGGCCAGTGACGCCAAACCGACGCTGCAAGAATCGAAGCACCAGAAACGTCAGCCTCAATCTCACCTTCCTGCCGAGGCCCCCAATATTCTGGTGATCATGCTTGATGACGCCGGCTTCGCGCAGTCCGACACCGTCGGCGGCGCAGTCCATACGCCGACCCTGAGTCGAGTCGCCGACAGCGGTGTGCGCTACAACGCTTTTCATACCGCGGCCATCAGCTCCGCAACTCGCGCCGCTTTGCTTACCGGACGCAACCATCACCGAGTTGGCAACGGCGTCATCGCAGAACTGGCCACTGACTGGGATGGCTACACCGGCAAGATAAGCGCCTGATAACTAATGAGGTGGCCAGCATGATCAGCAATCTGAAATATGACATCGAGTTCCGGCGCGAGAAAGCGCTGGAGCTTTCCAGCCAAGTCGAACAGCACCTGGCCACGGGCGGACGCTTCTCCAGAGCAGAGCCAGCTCAGATCAATCCACCACCGGCGGAGCGCTCGGCGAAGATCGATCCCGACACCATCCTCAAGCGTCGGCGGCCCGCCATCACCGCGGCTGAGCGCAAGGCGCTGCGGAAGCTCTCGGAGGAGTCATGAGCAAGCGCAAAGCAAACAACGGCTTCGCCCGGGCCGAACGAAGCTGCCGGGCACTGCTCCGAACCAACCACGTCGCGGTCGTGAACATAGACCCCTGCGGCGCCCAGATCATGGCGAACTGGAAAAGCCGCCGGCAGATCCGAAGTCTTGCGATTGCCAACGCTCTGTTCGACTTCGCCTCGCGGCGCATGCAATCAGGTTAATGCGTTGCAAACACCACACCTACCTCCTCGGCATATTTCAACCATGCTGCCTTGAGCCGCTGTACCGTCTCTGGTCGAGCGGCAGCCAGGTCTGTGGTTTCGCCGCGGTCCTGCGCCACATCGAATAATTGCCATTGCGGTGGCTGCGCGTCGCCGCCAAACCCTGTTTGCGGGCGGATGCCCAACAGTTTCAGGTTTCCCTCTCGGTAATAAGCATTGCCGAACAGTTCACCGGCCAGACTGTCATGACTGTGCGGGCTACCTTCTCCGGCGAGCATTGGCCGCATTGATTTACCTGTAATGGGGTGTTTGCTCTCGTCTGTTGGCACCTCGCTCGGCACAGCGATTCCCGCCAGATCGAGGAAGGTTGGCGCCAAGTCATCAACCCGCGCTATATCACGCTCTACACCCTGACGTCGCAACGCCTTGGGCAGTTGGATGATCGCCGGTACGCTGATGCCACCTTCGGCCGTGGTGCCTTTGAACAAATGGAACGGCGCGGCGCTGACCTCTGCCCAACGCAGTCCGTAATCGATTTGGGACCCTGCCTGACCGAGGTTGGTGTAACTGTTATCCGTGTGCGGGCCTGGCGGATAGAACTGGGTGTGGCTTTCTCCTGCCGCGCCGTTGTCCGACATAAATACGATCAACGTATTGTCGTATTGGCCGCTCTGGCGCAGGTATTCCACCAGTCGGCCAACGTTATGGTCGAGGTTATCGATCATGGCCGCGTAGATTTCCATCTTCCGCGCTTCATTACGTTGCTGTTCCGGGGTCAGCTGTTGCCAGCCCGGCAGTTTTGGATTCACCGGGAGCGGATTCGCCGGCTGGGCGTCGCTCGCCATAAGGCCAAGACTTTTCATCCGTTCGATACGCGCCAAACGAACGCTGTCATATCCCTGATCAAACCGCCCTTTGTACTTATCCAGGTATTCCTTGGGTGCCTGCAAGGGCCAGTGCGGAGAGGTGTAAGCGGCGTAGGCAAAAAACGGCTTGCCGTCTTTTTGGCTGTTCTGCAGGTAGCTGATCAGCTTGTCGGTATAAAAGTCCGTGGAGTAGAAATTCTCCGGCAACTCCACCGCTTTACCGTTTTCGCGGTAGTGCACCTGTTCGATTTTTGCCGGGTCAACGCTCGAAGGTTTGAAGTGCGCAGCCCCGCCCTCCAACAGGGTAAAAGACTGCTCAAACCCGCGTTGATCCGGCCCCTGATCCGCTTCCAGCCCCAGGTGCCATTTACCGACCATAAGGGTGTTGTAACCTCCCTCTTTCAACAACTCGGCAATCGAGTAAGAACGTTGATTCAGGTACCCTTCATACCCCGGCTTACCCCGCTGGAATGGCTGCAAGGCTTCAGCCATGGTGCCGAGTCCGGCGAGGTGATTGTCGGTGCCTGACATCAGCATGGAACGTGTTATCGAGCAAGTGGGTGCAGCGTACATGCTGGTGAACTGCAAGCCTTGATGGGCGAGCTCATCCAGCGTAGGTGTGTTGATTTCACCGCCAAAACTACCCAGGTCGGAATAACCCAGGTCGTCGGCCACAATCAGCAAGATATTCGGTTGCTTCGCATCAGCCTTGGCGGCCATGGCCAGGCTGCTACTGAGTGTCAGTGCACCCAACAATAACGTCAGGGGCATGCGCAATAGAGGCATGTTGTCTCTCTTATTGTGATTAATCGAAGACCATGGATTTTGATAGGTGCCCGGCGCGGTGCTTATTCTTCGAATATCGCCACCGCCCGAACAAACCCCGCCGACGCGTGCTTGATCTTGTAGGGGAAACACGACACCACGAACCCGCTGGCAGGCAAGGTTTCAAGGTTGGCGAGCTTTTCCATTTGCCCATAACCGATATCGCGACCGGCTTTGTGCCCCTCCCAAATAATGGAAGCATCTCCGTCAGCGGCAAAACGCTCGCGGGTGTACTTGAACGGTGCGTCCCAACTCCAGGCATCGGTGCCCACAACACGCACACCGCGCTCCAGTAAATACAAGGTGGCTTCACGGCCAATTCCGACACCCGCATCGAGGTAACCCGGTTGACCAAATATTGCGCCGGCACGGGTGTTGATCAGCACAATGTCCAGCGGCTGCAATTCATGGCCAATTCGGGCCAGCTCGGCTTCGATCTCATCGGCGGTCACCACATGCCCGTCCGCCATGTGCCGAAAGTCCAGCTTCACCCCCGGTTGCAGGCACCAATCCAGCGGCAACTCGTCGATGCCAAACGCAGGCTGACCGCCATCAGTGGTCGAGGCGTAATGCCAGGGCGCATCCATGTGCGTTCCACTGTGGGTGGTGATGTGCAGCCGTTCGGCTGCCCAGGATTCATTGCCTGGCATCTGATCGAGTTGCAACCCCGGGAACATTGCCGCCATCTCCGGCCAACCTTGCTGGTGATCCATGTAGTCAATTTTCGGCAACAACGGTGGTGGGTCCGTGTAGGGGTTGTTGTCGA
The DNA here is from genome assembly GCF_003148705.1 of Pseudomonas sp. OV226. Taxonomy (NCBI): domain Bacteria; kingdom Pseudomonadati; phylum Pseudomonadota; class Gammaproteobacteria; order Pseudomonadales; family Pseudomonadaceae; genus Pseudomonas; species Pseudomonas sp. OV226. Next base: position 104,615 of record NZ_QGGS01000016.1, read on the forward strand.
GGGTGACCGAGAGGTCCACAAGACGACGTTTAGGCTTGATTGGCTGCGACATGAATCGTGTCTCCAGTGAGCGACAAGTGGCGTGGGGTGGCGGGATTCAGGGCGTTGCGGATCAGCGTGGCAGCGTTGCCGTCATGGCTGAAACCGGCGGCACGCGCTTGCGGAGTTTTCAGTGGCGGCATGCGCCCGAACAGCGCTTCCAGCTGGATGTCGGCGACATAGCTGATCAGGCTGCGACGTTCCTGCCCATAACTCGCCGCCAATGCGTCCACCACCTGGGCAATCGACAAATGCAATACCGGTAACTGCCACACCCGTTGCGCCCCATGCAAGCCGCTATCCAGTTCTGCAGCGTGGATCAGGTTGTTCACGCAACAACGGGCTGACATCCACCATGCCGTCGCCTCTGGAGATACCGGGCAGCAATAGAATTCACCTTCGGCAAATGCCCGCAACAAATCGCTCATGAATGCCGAGCGCAAGCCATTGGGTTCACGCGGGCGGGCAACGATGCCCGGCAGGCGTAGCACGCGGCCGTCCACTTCCCCACGCCGGCCCAGGTCGATAATGGCGCTTTCGACCATGGCTTTGTGCGTGCCATAAGACAATTGCGGACGCAGCTCGGCCAGCTCGGTCATTTTCGCCGGCAAATGGCCGCCGTACACCGCCACACTGCTGGCGTACACCAGCACCGGCGGCAACGCTTTATTGCGCAATTGGTTGAGCAATTCCAGGCTGGCCAACAGGTTGACCTGGTAACCCAGTTCGAATTGCTCTTCGGCGGCGCCACCAGGGATACTGACCAGATGGAACACCACATCAATGCCGTCGGCCAACACCCGGCGCATCAAGGCCACATCGGTAATGCTGCCGTAATGACGGCGCAAACGCGGGTCCTCCGGCAAGCCTTGCAGGTCGGTATCGAGCACCAACAATGAGTCGATGACCCGACTGCGCAAGCTGCCCCGCGCGAGCAGGCAACGCACCAATTCACGCCCCACAAAACCATTGGCACCGGTAATCAATACTCGCATGTGCCGCTCCTCAGTCCTGAGCCTGAACAACACGTTGATCGATAGCACCGAACAACGACTGGCCGTCGCTACCCTGAACATCCATGTGCACGCGGTCACCAAAACGCATGAAGCCGGTTTGCGCGAAACCCTGCTCGATCATTTCAATCGCTCGACGCTCGGCGATGCAGGCTGAACCCACACTGCGTTCGGCATTGGAGACCGTGCCGGAGCCAATCAGCGTGCCCGCGCCCAACCTGCGGGTCAGAGCAGCATGGGCGATCAACTGGCCAAAACTGAAGTTCATCTGCCCGCCGTGAGGATGACCAAACCATTGACCATTCCAGTGCACCTGCAGTGGCAAATGCACACGTCCGTCACGCCAGGCATCACCCAGTTCGTCCGGCGTGATCGCCAGCGGGGCAAAGCTGGATGAGGGTTTGGCCTGCAAAAATCCAAAGCCTGTGTGCATTTCCCGTGGGGCCAGGGCGCGCAAACTGACGTCATTGATTTGCAAAATCAACTTGATGTGTTGCAGCGCCTGTTCGGCGGCGCACCCCATGGGCACGTCATCCACCAGCACCACAAACTCGCCTTCAAAGTCGATGCCCTGGCTTTCGCTTGGCAGCGCGATATCGTCGCGGGCGCCAATGAAGTCGTCGCCGGCCCCCTGGTACATCAGCGGCGTGTGTTCGACGCCATCAATGGGGTCAAGGTTGAACGCTTTCTGCATCAGCGCACCATGGCTGAGGAATGCCGAGCCGTCGCACCACTGATAAGCACGCGGCAATGGCGCCATGGCCTGAGCGGGGTCAAAGGCAAAGGCATCCACCGCTTCGCCCGCATTCAGTTTGCTGGCAAAGGCCTGCAAACGCGGTTCCACGCCGCACCAGTTCTCAATCGCCTGTTGCAAGGTGGGCGCCACTGAACCGGCATCCACTGCCCACGCCAAATCCCGCGAAACCACCACGAGTCTGCCATCACGGCTACCATCTTTCAGAGTGGCAAGTTTCATGCGGAGGCTCCTTGTTCACGGTTCAACTCGTCAGCGAAGCGCCCGTCAAGGAGGATGAACACCATGCGCGCCATCGCTTCGGTGCGGTTGCTCCAGGCGTGGTTGGTACCGCGTTGCACCACCACATCGCCGCGTTTGAGGTGCACCTCTTCCTCATCCAGCACCAGCCACACTTCACCCTCGGTGACGATGCCGTAGTCGAGGGTTTCAGTGCGGTGCATCAACTTGTGCCTAGTACTGCCAAGCCCGGTACCCGCGTGGGATTGGCCAATTTCGGCGAATACTGCTGCGGCGTTTTCATCGCTGACCTGGTTCTGAGCGCTGTCCGGCGGAATGTCCACCACACGAATGACGCTGCCCTGTGGTCCGGGGCTGAGTTGCAATGGTTTGCTGCTGGGATCACGGGCATTGTCGAGTAACGCCGGGCTGGTGCTGCTGTTCCACAGTTCATGAAACACCGTGCCCGGCACGGCCAGCAGCGGAAACACGTTCGGCGTCGGCCCATTGCTGGCGACGATGGCCTGACCCTGTTGATCGTGACCGGTGACTACTCGTTTGAATTCAGGAAGCGCTTGCATGGAGAATCCTCGTTCAATTTCCGTCGCCGATGGTAGTGCCACCGACAACAATGTTCGCGTCGCCCAACAGACCGCCGAGTCGGGGCACGGCCAGACACAACACCGCCACTAACAGTTGCACCCCACCCACAATGGCCAAGGCACGCGGCAGCGCCGTGGCGGTACCTTGTGTCATGCCCAGAACCACCAGGGGGCTGATAAATTCGCCGGCGAAGATGGCGGCGGTAAAACACCCCGCCGCCCGCCCGCGTTGATGGAAATTGACTTGCGCCATGATCCAGGTGATCAGCGTCGGCAACATCAAGCCAATGCCCAGGCCGTTGATCGTCACAGCGACCACGACTTGCACATGGCTTAAGGCGTCAGACATCAACAATCCGCCGATGCCCGCCAGTACATAGGCGATCAGCAGCATGTGCTGCCCGCGCATCCCACTGAACAAACGAAAACTCAGTGCACCGAAGAGCACGCCCAGTTGATTGGCGCCCATGGTCATACCGATTTGTTGCGGGGCATCCACCTGCAGCAGGTTGAGGAGATAACCGACCTGCACCGGCACGATAAACAGGCTTAAACCTGCCAACAGCGCGAGCACGTACATGGGTGTGAGCGCGCGCCATGGAAATTTGCCTGTCGGCACCGCCTGTGTTGCTTGCTCCGGATGTGGGCGTGCCTGCGGCTCCCACAACTGCCAGGCCATCAGCGGCAGGAAAATCAAACCCACTGCGTACAACGCAAACGGCGTACGCCAGTCGTTTTGCCCAAGGAAGCCACCCAGCGCGATAAAAACCGCAGCGGACAATGAGGTGGCGACCATCTGCAAGGCGAACAAACGTTCACGTTTGGCGCCGCTGTAATAGTCGCCCATCAGCGTGGTGCAGCAGGTCATGATGCCCGCCTCGGCCAAACCGATACCCGCACGGCTGAGCACGATCCCCTGCAGGGAGTCGAGCCAAAGCGGCAGCACGCCGCAGAGGACGTACAGCAACATACTGGCCAGCAGCAATGGTTTGCGCCCCAGCCTGTCGGCGATCAGCCCGGCGAACGGCGCCAGCACCGCAATCACCAATGCCGGCAGGGTCAGCACGATGGGGACCAGCACGGCGGTGCCGGCCACATCGGCAAAATGCGCCTGCATCCGTGGCAACACCGGGGCGAGCAATACGGCGCCAAGCACAGGCAAACAGCTTCCCAGCAACAGCAACAGCGATTGCGGCAACCCGGCTTGTCGGGTGGGGGTTTCTACGAAAGGATTAGCGACCATGGCAGTGATCCTTGATGCGCAGGTGGTGTACGTTCGCAACAACTGGCGTGTCAGAACCCGCCACGTTGGTCGCACTCCCCGGTACAACCGCTTCGGCCGGAGCGCCGCGTGCAGGTAACAGGAAGTACGCCAATGCCGGCAGCAACACCAAGGCACCGACCATGTTCCAGATGAACATGAAGGCCAGCAGCACACCCATATCGGCCTGGAACTTGATGGGTGAAAACGTCCAGGTCGCCACGCCAATGGCCAGGGTGATACCTGTCAGCATCACCACTTTGCCGGTGGACACCAGGGCGCGATAATACGCTTCGGACAGGCTCGCCCCCTGGCGCAAATGCCCCAGTAGAATGCTCATCACGTACAACGCATAGTCGACACCGATACCGACACCCAAGGCGATGACGGGCAGCGTGGCGACTTTCACCCCCATGTTCAGCCAGACCATCAACGCTTCGCAGAGAATGGACGTCAGCATCAGAGGAATGACCGCGCAGAGCGTCGCGCGCCAGGAACGGAAGGTGATCAGGCACAGCACAATCACCGCGCCGTAGACCCAGACGAGCATCTCGCGGTTGGCTTGTTTGACCACGATATTGGTCGCCGCTTCGATACCGGCGTTACCGGCGGCCAGAAGGAACTGCACCTCGTCGGTATTGTTCTCGGCGGCAAATTTTTCCACGTGGTCGACCAAGCGGGTCAGCGTCTCGGCCTTGTGGTCGGTGAGGTAGGCGTACAGGGTCAACAGACTGCAGTCTTCGTTGTACAAACCACGCGGCGCACTGGCGGTGATCATGTTGAGCATCGCCTGGTTGTTCTGTAGCTCGTACCACTTCGGGTTGCCTTCACTGAGGCCGACCAGCATGCGACGGTTCAGCAACGCCAGTGAGTTGGTCGAATCCACACCCGGCAAAGCGCGCAACTGCCAGTCCAGGGCATCGACCTTGGCGAGGATGTCGTAGCGCGCACAACTGCTGGCTGGCGTTTTCACCATCACCGCAAACAGGTCGCTACTGGCACCGTAGTGACGGGTCAGAAAGGCATCGTCCTGGTTGTAGCGCGAGTCCGCACGCAGCTCCGGTGCACCGACGTCGAGGTCGCCGATTTTCAATTGCAGGCCCACTAGAAAGCCGACAACCGCCAACGCAAGGCTGATGGCGATGCACAAGCTGGCCCAACGACGATGGGTGAACAGATCAAGAAAGCGCCAGAACCCATGGCGCGCCTGACCCGATTGTTCGGCCTGTTCGCTCTTGAGGCTCAGTTGTGCCGCACGGGGAGAAACGCCGACATACGAGAGCAACACCGGCAGCAGAATCAGGTTGGTGAAGATCAGCACCGCGACGCCAATGCTGGCGATCACCGCGAGGTCTTGAATGACCTGGATCTTGATCAGCATCAGCACTGCAAAACCTACGGCATCACACAGCAACGCCGTCAGCCCGGCGAGGAACAAACGCCGAAAGGTGAAGCGCGCAGCCACCACCCGGTGCATGCCACGACCGATGTCTTGCATGATGCCGTTCATCTTCTGCGCCCCGTGGCTCATGCCAATCGCAAACACCAGAAACGGTACCAGCACGGAATACGGGTCCAGTTGGTAGTCCAGCAAGGGCAGCAAACCGAGTTGCCAGACCACCGCGACCAGCGAGCACAACACCACCAGCACGGTGCTGCGCAGGCAACGGGTGTACCAAAACAGCACGGCGGTGGTGATCAGGATCGCGACGGCAAAGAACAGCAGAATCTGTTTCAGACCGGCAATCAGGTCGCCGACTTTTTTCGCGAAGCCGGTGATGTGAATGTCGATTTTTGCGCTTTGATGGGTGCTGCGCAGCGTCTCCAGCTGTTCGGACAGGACCGCGTAATCAAGTACCTTGCCGTCAGAGGTGGTTGCCAATAACGGCACGTAAATAATGCTGGAGGTCTGGTCGAACGCCACCAGCTGACCGAGTTCATTTGAGCGTTGCACATTGCGGCGCAACGCATCGAGGTTGGCTGCGGTGCCGCTGTAGTCATCCGGTATCACCGGACCGCCATCAAGGCCGTCTTCGGTCACCGCGACCCAACGGGTGGCAGGTGTCCATAACGACTTCATGTAAGCCCGGTCGACACCCGGCAGCAGGTAGAGTTGGTCGCTCATGGCCTGCAGGGTTTTCAGGTACTCGGCGTCGTAGATGCTGCCTTGCCGGTTGGCCACCACAATGCGCAGGGCATTGCCTAGACCGGTGAGCTGTTTCTGGTGCTCAAGGTAGTTGGCAATGTACGGCTGTTGTGTGGGGATCATCTTTTCGAAGCTGGCATTGAGTTCAATGCGGGTGGCTTGGTAACCCAATACCAGGGTTGTCAGCACACACACCAGCAGCACCCACAGGCGGTGATTGAACAGCGTGCGTTCCACCACCGAACCGGAGCGTGGATCGAAATTCGCCAGGCTTTGCGTGGCGTTGTCGAAAGACTTCATAACCTCACTCCGAAGCGGTAACGATTGACGGCGAAAGGCGCGTCAACCCAGTGAAACCCGCCAGCACCAGGCTGCCATCGGCGGCCTGAACAACACTGGAAACGGGCTTGCCGAGCGGTTTGCCATAAGGTTGGAGCAGTGCACCGGGCTGGCTGTTAGTGCGGAACAAGGCGCCGGTTTGATTGACCAGCAACAACTGGCCATCATCGGTGCGGATTGCATCGCTGAACGACACCGGCATCGACACGGGCGCTGGCTGGAAGCTCTCGCCCAGGTCGCGGGAGGAAAACGCATTGCCCTTCAGGCCGGCCACCAACAAGGTGCCGTCATCGCGCAATTGCAGGGTGAAAAAGCTGCCCGCGTAGGGGCTTTCCAGCTGAGTGAATGACTTGCCGGCATCGTCCGAGCGCGCGAGGTAACCCTGCTCGCCGGCCAAAAACCAGTGTTCTCCCTGTTGAGCGATAGCGGACAAGTGCGCGCCCATCGGGTTGTCGACTTGCCCCATGATCGAATGCCAGGTGGTGCCGCCATCGTCGGTGTGAAAGGCCAAGCCGTACGCCCCGACAATCACGCCGTGTTGGTCATCCACGAACTGCAGGGCAAGAAACGGCTTGTCAGCGCCCTCCCCGACATAGCGTTCAGCTGTTTGCACACGTGCGGCGGCTGCATCCTGGTCGTTGGCGGCAGGCAATTGCTCCCTGGCAGCGGCCAGCTCAAGTTGCGCCGCACGCAAGCCATCCAGTTGCACGACCCAGTGTTCGCCCCCGTCGCGAGTGGCCAATACTGCACCGCCATGCCCCACGGCCCAGCCCGTGCTGGCGTTGACGAACTGCACCGCCGTAAGGCTGACCGAAACCGGCACGGCGACCTGACGCCAGCTTGCGCCGTTGTCATCGGAAAGCAGCACGATGCCCCGCTCCCCCACCGCTACCAGTCGCTTCCCCGCCCGGGTCAGATCCAACAGCACCGAGGAGGTTGCTTGCGGCACCAGCATCGCCGGGGTGTTCAGTACTTCGCCCACCGCTGCGGCCTGCGCCAGGCTCAACGGCATCGCCAGAGGCAATGCCATAAGCCACATCAGCCGACCAACCACCTGACAGATTCTGTTCATTACCGACCTCGAAAAACCCGTAAAAACCGGATCGCGCTCCGCAAACCACGATCCGGTCTGACTCAACGAACCCCGGCACCCGCCATCGCTGCAGGCGAAAACTCCGAAGCCTTGTAGCGATCCACCAAGCCGTACTGCTCTGGCAAACCGGTGTAGACGTTCTGGATAAACCAGGCACCTGAGGTCAGGTCATAAAAGCCCGAGGACAATTGCGCTTGAGCCGGCAGGTCCGGCATGACTGCCGGCAACGACCACAGGGTCTTGGCCAGTTGGCCGTTGGCGTCCCAGCGGTCGCCCAGCATCGCTTGCCAGGTGTCTTCATCGAGGTAGTAACGGCCCTTCGGCAACTGGTGACGTTTGCCCGGCGCCAAGTCCGCCTCCACGACCCAGACCCGGTGCAGTTCCCAACGCACGTAATCGGGGTTCATGTGGTGTGCGAGGAACAGGTCCTCAGGTTTGCTGGCGGTTTGCACCTTGTTGGTGTTGTAGGGGATGTACATCTCCTGCTTGCCCACCAGTTTCCAGTCGAAGCGGTCCATGCGGCCCTGGAATACGCTCAACTCGTCGAACGACATCACGCCGGCAGTGGCGGGTGTCGGGGTATCGCAGCAGGCATTCGGCAGCTTGCGTACCCGGCGTTGACCGGTCAGGTAAACGTGCGCCTGGGACAGGTCGCCATTGATGTTGGTGCGGCCCATGATCTGCTCGCCGGCGCGCAACGGTGGCCCGACGTTGAGCAGACGGAACAGCCAGTAATCACCGGCAAACGTCTCCGGCGACCCTTCCTGGTAGTAATACGGCATTTCCTGAATGGCCTTGCCATCGGTGGTCATCACCTGTTTGCCATCGGCGGTCATCAGGTAGTGACGAAAGTGCATCGCCACCGAGGTGCCGCGCCAGTTCAGTACGTGGTTCCACATGGCTTCGGCGCCATTGCTTGGCACCGGGAACGGGATGCCGCCAAACGCGCCTTGCGGTACGGGACCGGCGCTGCTGTCGACCAGTTTGGCGCGGGTAGCGTTTTTCAGGGTGTTGTCATACACCCACTGCGGTGCGGCGGCCGTGCGCCGGGTCGGGTAAACATCGATGCGGTAGGTGTCCGGGAAACGCTTGAACATTTCCTTGGTGCCATCGCTGAGCTTGCCGGCGTATTGCGCGAGATTTTTCGAGGTGATGCTGAACAACGGTTTGTCCGCGACAAACGGATCCGAGCGTTTTCCGCCTTCCTTGTAGGAGGGATCGACCTTGGTGTAACCACCGTCCCAGGCGGGAATGGAACCGTCAGCGTTGCCGGCACGTTCAGCACCGAAAGGCGTCAGGCTTTTCGAGAGTTTCGCCGCGTCTTCAGCCGTCGCTGCCACGCTCATCTGACTGCAAATGGCCAGGCTGCCCAGCAGCGCGAAGCAAAGGGCTTTGAGCTTGAACGCTCCGGTCTTTTTGTTGTGGGTCATGCGCAAGTCCTCTTAAAACGTGGTCTTGACGGAGAAAGACAAGTAGTCCCGGTCTTTCAGCGATTGCTTGAAATTGAACTGGTTGGCGCCATTGAGGTTGGTGTCCTCGGGGCCGTAGTAGTGTGTGTAAGTCAGGCCCGCGGTCACGCGGTCCAGGTAGGTGGCGGTAATGCCGATGTTCATATCGCCACCGTTGTCCGGACCGAACGAGCTGACCACCGCGGATTTGCCCAGGGGGAAGTAGCTGAGGCCGACCGGGATGCCGATATCGACGCCCGAGAAAAACTGGCGGTAGGTCGGGGTGTAAACCACCTTGAAACCGAGACCGTCATCGGTGGCATTGGGGTCAAGCGCTGCACGGTTTTTAGTGACGCTGAGCAGACGGTTCCAGGCCACCTCACCGACGAGTCCCGACTCATTAGCAATGAAGTTCGGCCCGAACGAAGCCAGCACGTTGAGGTTGATGTGGGCGGTACGGCCGACGGCATAAAGCGGGTTGTTATCGTTATCAGCGTCAACGCCAGGCAACACGGTTTGACCGTTGGAAACCAGCGGCATGTTCCAGCGCATCGAGGCTTCACCGGCGAAACTGTATTCATCCACAGTGGTGGAAAAACTGGCGCCCAGGGCGCGGATGTCTTCCGGGTACACCCAGTAATACTCACCGACTTGTCCGGTACTGAAGTTCGGCGCCCCCGCGGAAGGTTTGAGATACAGCTTGGGGGTTTTGTCGTTGTACTGGATAGCGTAAAGGCCGTATTCGACGGTCTCCGCGCTGTATTTCAACTGCAGGCCACCCTGCCCTGAGCTTTTCGCTTCCTTGTCATTGCCATGGAAGAACGCCGCCGGGCTGTTGGCATTACCACCGAGGAATGCTGGAAAAGGTGCCCCGACGATCAAGCGTTCGTTGCCTTCGCCGATGGTGTCGCTGGTGGAGAAATAACTGCCCGCACCCGGCAGGCGCGTCTCTTCCCATTCGAGTTGGTAGAAGGCGCCGAGCGACACGGCGTCGGTCAGTTGAAAAGTCCCCGACAGCTGATTGACCGGACGGGTGATTTCCTTGAACTGGGTGTTAGGGACGGACTGCGCTTTGACCACGTCGACCGGCCCCATGCCACCGGCAATGCCGTTGGCACCGAAGAACAGGCTCTCACCCCAGATCAACCCGTGGCGACCGGCACGCACTGACGTGGCGTGATCACCCAGCTCGCCGTTCCAGTACACGGATGCATCAAGCAATTCGCCGTCACCGCCGTGCAAGTGGCGAGTGTCATCGGTAAATTCGTCATAGGCCACGGAACGGGCGTTGGCGCGTGCCGGATCAGTGTTGTCGTTATCTTGCTGATATTCGGTGTCGTACCAGGCGGCGCCACTGAGGCGGGCGCCGACGTTTTTGAAGGACATATCCAGTTCGGAAAGGATGTCCGTGCGGTTGGAGATCAGGCCTTTTTTAAAGGCACGATCACCGTCATCCTGGTTGAGTGACACCTGCCCTTCAGTCAGTTTGCTGCTGGGATTCTGGGCGCGCCATGCGGCGCTGTACTTAAACGTGTTATCCCAACGCAGGCTGAAATCCGGATTGCCGGTATCCACTTGAAAGGCATGGGCAGCCTGGCTGCACAGCACCAACGCCGCCGCCAAACTGAAACCAAAGGGTGCAGACGTGCAGACCGAGCGACGCGCGAGCGTCGCAGTCGTGGAATTGACCATCGCGTTAACCTCTTGTTTTTATAGTGGTAACTGCTGTGGATGCGTTGAATCAGATAGGCTCGGCCGTGCGAGCGAGCATCTGCTTGACCAAGCCAATGCGGTCGAAGTCGCGGTCGTGCTGCATCTCTTTGTCGCCGGCCAACACCGAGCTTTCGCTGATGTATTTGCAGCGCTCGAAACGGCGGTCCATGAAGCGCTTGAGCTGTTGCTCAATACTGCCTTCACCGGTCAGTTCTTCACTGAGCACGATGGCATCTTCGATCGCCATGCCGGCCCCCTGCCCGAGGTGCGGCGTGGTGGCATGGGCCGCATCCCCGATCAACAGAACGCGGCCGCGATACCAAGGCTCGTCGACGAAAACCACTTCCATTGGCTTGTAAACCACTTGGCTGCTGTCGGTGATTTGTTCACGCAGTTCGCCGATCAGGCCGGTAAAGCCTTGCAAGCGCTGACGCATTTGCTCGGCCAGGGTGGCCGGGTCCATCCAGGGGTTGGTGGGTTCGTGGGAGGTGAGGAACAGGTACATCAGGTCACCGGCCAACGGCACCAGCCCGGCATTGCCGTCGGCGCTCTGGTAGTTGGCGAGGTGATCGATGTGCGGATCGCGTGGGAAGTTGTAGCGCCATACAGCCTGGCCCGTGAACCTGGGTGTGTACGTATCGCCAAGCAGCAGGTCGCGAACCTTTGAGAACAAACCATCGGCACCCACCACCAGGTCGTAACCGCCGCTGCTGCCATCGGTGAACAGCACTTCAACGCTGTCGCCAAGGTCCTTCAGGGATTCGACACTGAGCCCCAGGCGTACGTTGGCGCCCAGTTCGAGGGCGGTTTCGCTGAGCACTTTATGCAGCGCCAAACGGGAGATGCCAACGTTCGCCGGATAGGCAGGTCCTGCCAGACACTGACCCGGGATGCGCGCCAGTTGCTGACCGGCCGGGCCATAGATGGCGACGTCTTCAAAGGCATACGCGGCATCGAGATAACCATCGAGCACGCCCAGCTTGGCCATCTCGCGAACCACATTGCTCTGCTGGATGATGCCGACACCGTAAACCGTCCACTCTGACTTGAGCTCGATCAGGTCGACCTCAATGCCCTTGCGCCGCAGTGCGATGGCCGCACACAAGCCACCAATCCCACCACCCACGATCAGAACTTTGTTCACTGCACTCATGGCTTACTCACTTTTTATTCTTGTGATTCGATGCAGCGCCGGGCGCTGCGTCGTTAGGTCCAGCTTCCGGTCAAAGCAGGGATTTGACTAATCGCGAGTAGGGATGCGATGTATCGCCAAACGCGATACCTCAACCGACCCCGACAACGCGGTAGATCCAGGCATTTCCAGCACCAGCCAGCCCTCCTCCAGACGCCATGGCAACGCGTCCAGACGCTGGCCCAGACACGGGCCGTAGACACATTCGCCAGTGCTCGGGAGAAACTGCGCACCGTGGGCGTAACAGACAATCAACTGGCCGTCGGCCGACAAAAACCGGTCCTTTCGGTACTCCAGGCGCACGTCCAGATGTGGGCAGCTGTTGCGATAAATCCGCACTTGCCCCTCGTGCACCAAGGCAAAAATACTGTCCTTGCCACGCTGCAACGGGTCGAAACCGCGCGCCTGCCCTTCTGCCAACTCGTCCATCCGGCACAGAAAAAAATCGCTGTGGCTCATGGTCAACACCCGCACTCAGCCGTGCTTGGGTGGCGGGCCGCCCGGTGCCCATTTTTCTTTCGAGTTGAACAGGAACAGCTGCGAGTTATCCGCCGACAGTGGCGCACGGCGCGCCTCCCAGGCGTCATCGTGCTTGTCCATGTCGGCGTCGTATTCGATGTGGCAGCCCAGCGGACTGTTGAAATACCAGAACCAGTTGGAGCCAAAGAGGTGGCGGCCAGGGCCCCAGAAACTGGTCCAGCCTTTTTGCTCGAAGCGCGTACCGGCCAACAACACTTCGGTGCCGCTGCCCATGTGGAAGGTGAAGTGTTCGCAGCCCTTCATGTGCGGTGGAGTCTGGATCATGAACAGGCAATGGTGATCATCGGAACCCGCCGGGCGCATGAACGGCCCGGCGCCGATAAAGGTGTCTGTGGTTCTGAAGCCCAGGCGTTCGGCATAGAAAGCTTCGGCCTTGGCCGCGTCGGGGACGAAATACACCACGTGCGACAAGGTGCGCGGGGTGGCATTCATTTCGAGGGTGATACCTGGTTGATTAAGCGGACGCTGTGGCGCATGGCCGGCGGCGTTGGTCAGGTCGTCCGGAGCGCTATACGCCTTGCGGACAGTGACCTGGAAAGCAATCGCAAAACCCATGTCGTCGACACTGTGCAACACGCCGTTGCCGTCACGGGTGACCTGGCGATCTCGCGCCAGTTCATCTTCGATGGCATCGAGGTCGGCAGCGCTGGCGACGCCATAAACGGTTTCGCGAATCGACGGCGCTGGACCAATGGCCGCCGGCAAGTCGGGATCGTCCGACCGTCGAATGATCACGGCGGTACCGTCCAGTGCTTCGAAACGCCCGCCGTTGCTGTCGACAGCGACAGGGGCCAGGCCGTAGTCACCCAGGCAATCGGTACAGGCTTGGATGTCATCGACGCCAAAGATTAGGGCATCAAGGCCAAGGATGTTCATGGCTACCACTCCATTGAAATTAGTATCCGGACGAAGCTGCCGCAGGCTCGATAGGCCCGTCAGTGATGCAAGGCGTCCGGTGGTGGTGTCGGCAAGGGCGCCGACTGCCACGAAGATTGCCGGGCGGTTTGGCAACTGACTAATCGTGTGTCGGGATGCGACCTATCAGAAAACGCGATACCAGAAAATCTGGGGGCGCAGGTTTTTGGGGAGAGGAAAAGAAACAGCGGGAGGTTGACGCGCTGATGTATTCATCCGAATGTATCGCCAAAATAAATACAAAAAACGGACATGCCTGATGCGTTTTAACCACCTGGATTTGAACCTGTTGGTCGCACTCGATGTGCTGCTCGAAGAACAGAACATCACCCGCGCCGCCGAACGCCTGCACATGACGCAGTCTGCCACCAGCGGTGTATTGGGACGCCTGCGTACCTATTTCGAAGACGAACTGCTGGTGCAGGTCGGCCGAAAAATGCAGCTCACGCCCTATGCCAGGGAGCTCGCCACGCCCATCCGCGAGGTGCTGTTGACGATCAAGTCATCGATCACCGCCAAGCCCGTGTTCGACCCCACCACCAGCAAACGTCACTTCCGCCTGGTGACCTCGGATTACCTGATCAGCGTGCTGTTTGCCCAGGTCATACAAAAGATCCACCAGGAAGCGCCCAACATCACCTTCGAGATGCTCGGCCCCAGCGACAATTCCGGTGAGTTGCTGATTCGCGGTGAGGTTGACCTGATGATCGTGCCCGAGCGCTACATCATCGACGGCCACCCCCACAAGCTGCTGTTCGAAGAGGAACACGTCTGCGTGGTGTGGGACGGCAATACCCAGGTCGGCGACAGCCTGACCCTGGAGCAGTACATGGACATGGGCCATGTTTCCGTCGGTTTTGGTCGCAGCCGGCACTTGAGCATCGAAGAGTGGTTCATGAACCAGTACGGTTTCAACCGCCGTCTCGAAGTCATTACCAACGACTTCAACACCCTGCCGCAGCTGGTGGTAGGCACCCAGCGCATCGCCACCATGCACCAGCGTCTGGCACGGCTATACGCCCAGCACCTGCCGCTGCGCATCCTCAATCCACCGGTGAAGATCCCTGTCATGCGCGAGGTCATGCTCTGGCACCGCAGTGTCGAAGGCGACCCGATGCACCGCTGGCTGCGCGAACGCATCAGCGAATTTATCCAGCACCTGGAAAACCCTTCTATCGCCGGTCGCGATACCTCCCATCCCGAGGCACGATTGGCCAAATAGTCGGAGCGTCCTTAACGTGCCTTGTGAACGTCAAGACAATCACAAGGACAACAACCATCATGTTCCGTTACTTTCCAACCAATTATGTGTGGAATCTTTCTGTCGACTTGGCCATAGAGATGGGCGCCCGCATGGGCGAAATCGAAGAGATGTGCGCGCCATTACAGGAAGCCGCGCAGCAGCCCGACGCCGCGGGAACCAAAGCGTTCCGCGAAACCTGGGCGAAGATGGCTGACAAACTATGTGGCCTGGCTGAGGAAGATGAAGGTAATGGCCGGCTGCTGTCCGCAGGCGAAAAGTACAACCGCGCCGCCACTTATTACCTCACTTGCGAACGTTTGCAGGCCCATGGCGCGCCGGGCCGGACTGAGTTGTACCAACGCTTTTTGCAGACCTTCAAACGCGGTATCGAGTTGTCACGCGAGAACTGCGAACGCGTTGAAATCCCCTACGAGGGCAAACATATTTCCGGCCTGCTGGTGCGTGCCGAAGGCGTGACCGGTCCGGCTCCGATCCTGGTGCAGGTCAACGGACTGGATTCAACCAAAGAAATGAAATACCGCGTCGGCCTGCCGGCCTGGTTGGCGAAACGCGGTATTTCATCGTTGATCATCGACCAGCCTGGAACAGGTGAAGCCCTGCGCCTGCATAACCTGATTGCCCGTTTCGACAGCGAGCATTGGGCTAGCCGCGTGGTCGACTGGCTGGAAACCCGAAGCGACGTGGATGCCAAACGTATTGGCCTGGAAGGCGTCTCTCTCGGAGGCTATTACTGCCCGCGTGCGGTGGCGTTTGAACCACGGTTTGCCTGCGGCGTGGTGTGGGGCGCAAACCATGACTGGCGCGATGTGCAAAAACGTCGCCTAGAAAAAGAAGGCAGCTTCCCTGTACCGCACTATTGGGCGCACGTGTGCTGGGTGTGGGGTGCAAAAGATATGGATGAATTCATGGCCATCGCCGAAAACGTGCATCTGGATGGTGTACTCGATCGCATAAAGGTGCCGTTCCTGGTGACCCATGGCGAGAAGGACTCGCAGATACCACTGAAGTGGGCACAGCGTACTTATGAGCAACTGATCAACAGCCCTAAACGAGAGCTGAAGATCTTCACCGAACGCGAAGGTGGCGTGCAGCATTCCAGCTTCGATAACAGCATCAACGCGGGTCACTACATCGCTGACTGGATTGCCGAAACGCTGGGTGGACACACCGCCTGATAAGCTTCGCGAAGCATAAAAAACGCCGGATAACCCTAGGGTTTCCGGCGTTTTGCGTTGACTGGTATACGAATTCAGTTGGGCGCACGTGTGCCATGGAACGAGCTGATCTGCCAGCCTTCGGCTCCGAGCGACCAGACCTGCGTGGCAAAGCCTTCACCGCGAATCGACTGGTCACCGCCCCGTTTATGCAAAGTGTTGCACTGCGTACCGGTCATGACCGCCAGATGGTCGCCGTAGAAGCGAATCAGCAATTCGCCACGTTCAATGTCCAGATACTCCACGGCGCTTTTTGCGTATTCCAGGTAGTCCGCCTTGTCTTGCACCAATCCTGTGGTGTGCACATACACCAGGTCATCGGCGAACAGTTCGGCGACGCGCGAATAATCTTCCTCAACCAGGGCCCGGCGGCGTTCTTGCTCAAGTGCCAGGAGTTCGGATTTTACAGTGGCGGTGGTCATATGAATGGCTCTCTGTGGATGACGAGCGCGCACCATAGACGCCCGACCCGGCTGATAAAAAATCGCCGATCATGATGCCTGCCATCGAGACTCGCGATACTCGCACCTTGAGGTCACTCATTGTTGCAAAAGCCCCGGTACTGCTGACGTACCGCAGCTATTGATGCCATCAATACGCGCGCATTGATGCAAGTTGCTGGTGGTGACGAGGGCCCCGCCCTAGCCTCGCTTCGCATAACAATCCGCAAAGTGAAAACGCCATGAACGCCCTGCACCTGAAATGCCAGACCTTGTTTGACGGTACTGGCCTGGAAACCCGTCAACAGCAAACACTGGTCGTAGAAAACGGTCTGCTGTCGTATGTCGGCCCAACAGCCCTGGCGCCACAACCGCAACCGGGAGACACCCTGCTGGAGGCCGGGGATAATTTTGTCATGCCGGGCCTGGTCGATGTGCATACCCATCTGGCCTTCGGAAACGCGCAGAGCGAAGAAGACATCGATATCTGGACCAGTGACGAGTTCCGCGCTCTGCGGGGCATGTTCTTCGCCCAACATGTGCTGGCCGCGGGTGTGACCAGCATGGTCTGCCCGGGCGATAGCGGCCAGCTCAGCATCGCTGTGCGCAATGCAATCGGCGCCGGTTTGTTCGAGGGCCCGCGCATTGCAGCCAGCAGTCGGGTCATTACTAATCGGCAGAGCCTAAACGACTGGTTCCCAAGCCGTGTGGGGGCTCCGGAGTATTTCACCGCGCGCTTGGTCACCAGCCGCAGCGAGGCATTGGCGGAAATCCGCAAACAGGCCAAGGATGGCGTCGACCTGATCAAGATCGCCATGGATGGCACCCACCGCCGCCCGAATGGCGAAATCATTGCTGCCTTCACCGCTGAAGAAACCTATGAGATGGTTGAAGAGGCACACCGCCTGGGCTGCAAAGTGGCGACTCACGCCTATGGCCGCGAAGCGGTGATGTACGCCGCCCGCGCAGGCGTTGATCTGGTGTTCCATGCCTTTTACATGGACGATGCGTGCATCGAAGCCTTGCTCGAAGCCGGCACCATCCTCGCGCCGACCATGACGTTCCCTCAAAACACCGTGGACTTCTGCCAACCCCACGATCCGGCCATTAGTACCGGCTACGCCGGCTACTGCGCACGGACCCTGGAAGTGGGTTCGGCCGTGCTCAAACGGGCCAAGGCTGCAGGAGTGCCTTTCGCGTGTGGCAGCGACAGCGGTTTTGCGGTGACGCCTTACGGCGAGTGGCACGCTCGTGAGTTGGAACTATTGGTCACCCGTCTCGGCTTCACCCCGGCAGAAGCGTTGTATGCCGCCACGGCTGTCGGCGCACGCTGCATGCCGCGTGGCGAGACCCTCGGCTCCCTCGAAGTGGGCAAACAAGCGGACTTCCTGTTGCTCGACGGTTCACCGTTGCACGACATCCGCATTCTACAAGACCGCTCGCGCCTTAACGCCGTGTACAAGGCCGGCCAGCCCGTGCGCATGGAGCGCAGCCCCTACAACCCAAAACAGGTGTCTGATTTCAACTCGCTGAAATGGACAGACCTTTACACCCGCGACCGTGTTGCCCAGTTGGGCAAGTGGGCTCAATGAGGACCAACGCCATGCAGCAACTCGACTTATTGACCGCCACCCACATCGCCAGCAGCGCTATCCGCATCGCCCGAGAATCGGGGGTTAAACCCTTGGCTGTCGCCGTGCTGGATGCCGCCGGGCATCCGCTGGCCGTCTTGCGCGATGAGCTCGCCAGTTTTCTTCGGCCACAAATCGCCACCGGCAAGGCCCGTGGCTGTCTGGGAATGGGTTTTGGTGGGCGCGAACTGGCGCGGCGCGCTCAAGCGATGCCGGCGTTTTTCGACGCTATAAACAGCCTGACTGGCGGCGAAGTTATTCCCGTAGCGGGCGGTGTGCTGATTCACAATGTTGAGGGGCTGGTTCTCGGAGCCATTGGTATCAGCGGCGACACTTCGGACAATGACGAACGATGCGCCTTACAGGCTATCGACCAGGTTGGACTGGTGGCGGATAACGGCGATCAGCTGCCCTGCTAATCAAGCAACGCGGCCTGTTCCAGCAAGAGGCCGCGAAACCACAGCATGGCCGGGTCATGGTCTTGATACGGATGCCATTGCAACACCTGAACGGCCTCGGGAAAAGCCAGCGGTGTTGGGTGAATACGCAGTGGATAATGCTGAGCGAAGCGCTGCGCCTGTCGACGGAATACGGTGGCGATTCGCGCGGTACCAACGATAAATTCGGGCATCAGTACGAAGCTTTCAAGGGCCACCGCCACTCGCCGTTGAACACCCAGCTCATGCAGGTGCACGGCATCCATCGCCAGATTTCGGCCATCGGCAAACTCGCGAACCACGTGCTCCGCGTCGCAATAGTTGGACAGGCTCAAACCGTCGGCGAACGGCGACTGCCGAGCGCAGACAATGCAACAGAGCTGATCACTCATGAGCGGTATGTGGGGATAAGCCGGGTTCACCCTGCGCTGCGGCACAACCACGCAATCACTGCGACGATAATCGAGCGCTTCGCTGACCACATCACCGTCACGCGGTACAGGCAAATCCCGCAGGCTCAAGCGCACGCCAGGTGCAACGCGGGCCAATTCAAGACTGACCGCTGGCAGCAGCACACCAGCCACGTAGTCAGAAGCCACCAACGTGAAATGCCGAGTGCAATGGGTCGGTTCAAAATTGACCGGCGCATCGACAATCTCCCGCGTCAGTGCCAGCGCTAGACGCACTTTGGGCAGCAACTCCAAACCCAATGCCGTGGGTTCCAGGCGCCGCCCTACCTGAACCAGTAACGGGTCATTGAAATGCTCACGCAAACGCCCGAGCGCCGAGCTGGTTGCCGACTGGCCCAGGCACAAACGTTCGGCGGCCCTGCTGACGCTGCATTCGCTCAACAAGGCATCCAAGGCCACCAACAGGTTCAGGTCAAGACGTCGATAACGCATGCAGAATCCATTTTAGATTGGAAGAATAAGCGATCATCACTGATGGACACTCAATCTACAGGGTCACTTTGAAACGCTCCAACCGCTTCACCTAGGCTGACACTCAGGCGCTGCAAGTTGCCATTAGCCAATTCCAATCGAACGCACTCCTCGGCATTTTGCTCTACCACCCAATCAACCTGACCAAGGGCTACATCGACTCGGCAGACAATGTCGTGTTGAGTCGCGGCGGCGTGGGCAATGCTCTTCCCGGTGTGTTCAACACGCGAAATGGCCTCGGTAATCGCATCCAGAACCAGGCTCGCGCGCACTGTCAGATCAACGCCTTCGGCGGTCAGACGCTGACTGTCGCAAAGACTGGCAGCAGTCTCGCCAGTCACCTGCCCGAGACGTCGAATCATGCTGTCGATCTCGCCAGTCGACGCTCGCGTTCGACTGGCGAGCGCCCTCACTTCGTCCGCCACTACTGCAAATCCGCGACCATGTTCACCGGCGCGTGCGGCTTCGATGGCGGCGTTCAAGGCTAGTAGATTCGTCTGTTCGGCGATGGCGCTGATCACGTCCAGCACGCTGGTAATCGCCTGGCTCTCGGCCTGCAACAGTTGCATGGAACTCGCACTACTCGTCATTTCCCGCGAAAGCCGCTGCAGGCTTTGACTCGCCAGTCGTACCAGATCGTCCCCCTGATGGATCAGCACGCAGGCTTCGCCCAAGGTAGCCTGGCTACCTCCGACTTGTTGGTTGACCTGCGCAGCCGCTTGGGTCATATGCTGCATGGCGTCAACCACCTCAGCGGTTTTTTCGCGCTGTGCACGCACCCCCTGCCCTGTGCGCTCTACCATTGCGCCCAACGTGGCGGCGGCAGAGTCAAGCTGTTGCACATCACTGCCGATCCGTCCCACAAGACTGCGCAGCGCCTGCAACATCAGCTCGATAGCGCGGCTGAGCTGGCCCAATTCATCCTGCCGACCGAGCCGCGCGGGACGATCCTTCAGATCACCTGCGGCTACACGTTGCGCCAGACCCAGCATCAACTTCAAGGGGAAGACAATAGAGCGTCGGATCACAAGGCACGCCACCATACTCAGGACCACCGCCAGCAGCACCATTGCTCCAAGTTGCAGATCCAGGCGTTGCCGTAGTAATTCATAAGATTGCGCGGCCCTGACGCGCTCTTCTTCCAACAGCGCCATCACGTTCTCTGCCGAAATCGACATGTTCGCCTGTTGCGCCATGGCCTGCTCACCGCTTTCGGCATAAGCCAAAAATGCCTGGCGATATTCGGTCAACGCTGCGCTGGCCTCATCCAGTGCACGACGACGATCCCCGTCGAGTTGCGAATTCAGACTGTTTATCGCGGTACCCAGCTCATTTACCCGGTTTACCCAGTCGTCCCGGTAACGCTGCTGCGGATCCAGGGAAAAATACAGCTCGCTGTCGCGCAGATTGGCCAAGCGTTCGCGCAACGAAACCGCCTCCTCCAACTGCTGCATTGACTGCGTGTCAGGCAGGTTATGCTGCTCAAGATCCAGGTTGATATCGTCCAGTTGGTCGAGGAACACTTCGCTGAAACGCTGCCCCGTCGTTTCCGCTAGCACTTGCATGCGCATCCTCGCCTGTAACGCCTGTTGGCGGGCCTCAGCATATTCTTGAAATGCCTTCAGGTAACGGTCGGATGAGTCCGAGAGCGTACGCCCGAAGTCTTCGCCCGGACGCGCAAGCGGCGAACCGATTTGAAGCTGACGCAGAGAGTCCTCGACTTGCCTGGCCGTCTCCAGTGACGGCTGCAAACCGAAATCCTTCTCTGCGACTCGCGCTTGGGCGAGGTTACCTTTCTGGCGATCCAGCACGAGTAACTGTGTGGCGCTCGATTGAGTTACCTGCACTGAATACCAAGCGGTGAATGCCATGCCCATAGTGCAGATCAGCACTAGACCGAAGCCGAGCGACAACTTTCCGCCAACGCTGAGGCGGCTGAGCACAGAGCGAATAGCCATCGAACGAGCCTTCTTTTATTGTTTTGTTGGCAATATCACCTGCAACCTCCGGCCGGGAATGTTGGCTCGAACCGTTGCGAGTCACCTGGCGGGATAGACCGAGCGACGGATATAGGTTGCCGTGACACAGCCGCGCCGACTAATCGCTTGTTGGGATGTGACCTATCGGCAAACGCGATATCTGAAACGTAGGCGAGCGAGTTGCCAAGGGTGCAGATGGGACGAACGCAAGGCGGCGTTCGAGGTACGCAGACAAGCAAGTCAGAGGTAATTCAGCATTAAGAGACGTGGTGTCACGAAGCGACACCACTCAAAGGAAGTCAGGTATTCAAGCGTAGGGTCAAGCGTCTACCGGATCGTAATCGTTCACGTTGGAGACCTGGGCATGCATGCGGCCCAACAACTCGATAAGGGTGTCCACTTCTTTGGCAGAGAGCCCGCTCAGCAGGCGTCGCTCGCGTTCCAGTGCGACCTTCAACACTCGACCATGTAACGCTTTTCCGCTGTCAGTCAGGCTGACGGTGTATCGCCGCGCATCCTTAGAATCAACCTGGCTGCAAATGTGCCCTGCCACTTCCAAGGACTGCAGTGAACGGCTGACCGCGCTCTTGTCGAGACCGATCGTCTGACAAATCCGATTGGCGGTAATGTCATTTTCCACGGCGAGCATCGAGAGCATTCGCCACTCGACTACACCTATGCCGAAATGCTTTCGATAGCACTGTGAGGCCCCGGCAGAGAGCTTATTAGACAGGAAATTCAGGAGGGCCGGTACGTAACGAGTCAGATTCAGTTGGGATTCTGCGGGCATTGAGCGAACACCTTGGATCGGCGGGTCGTTGAATATTGGTTGACACCGCAACTAAATAATCGGAGGATTTCTCTACCGAACGTCACGGTCGATGACCTGCATGATAGGCCGTCGTCCTACTACATAAAAATAATTATCGGGTTTTGGTCATGGACTCTTTCAATTTCATCCCCTTCGCCTTGCTCAAGCAAACAATCGTCTCCCACGTGCCAGCGACCGGCTGACCCGTCCCCAGCTAACGCTCTAACTCATGCTTTTTTTCAGCAGCCACTTCAGTGTGGAGGGACAAGTCATGCTTCAAGTCAACGTCACCCGCAAAGCATACGAAGCCGAAGGCATCTGCAGTTTCGAATTATGTGCAGCAGACGGCGGTGCGCTACCGGCGTTCGAGGCCGGTGCCCACATCGACATCCACATTGCCGAGGGTCTCACCCGGCAATACTCCTTGTGCAACGACCCCAAGGAGCGTCATCGCTACCTGATCAGCGTGCTCAAGGACCCGAGTTCCCGTGGCGGCTCCAAGGCTATGCACGAGCAGATTCGGTCAGGACAAACGCTGACCATCAGCACTCCGCGCAACCTTTTCCCGCTTGATCGCTCAGCCAACCGACACCTGCTGTTTGGCGGTGGTATCGGTATCACGCCCATGCTGGCCATGGCCTATGAGCTTTCACATCAAGGGGCTGACTTCGAGTTGCACTACTGCTTTCGATCAAGCGAACGCGCGGCGTTCGTTGCGATGCTTGCGCAAACTCCTTTTGCTGGTCGCATAAAGTTGCATGACGACAGTGGCGCTCAAATGCAGAAGCTAGATGCATCGGCCTTGCTGGCAGAACCGGACGCTGGCACCCATCTCTATGTCTGTGGGCCAGCCGGTTTCATGAACTACATCCTCGATTCAGCGCAGAACGCTGGCTGGTCGCAGAACCAGGTACACAAAGAGTTTTTCGCCGCAGACCCGATCGATCAAAGCGCCAATGCGCCCTTCGAAGTTGAATTGGCAAGCACTGGACAGGTTTTTCAGATTCCTGCCGAACGCACCGTGTTCGAAGTGCTCGACGAAGCCGGCATAGCGATCGAGTCATCCTGCGAGCAAGGCGTCTGTGGCACCTGCGTAACCCGTGTATTCAAGGGCATCCCGGAACACCGGGACAAGTTCCTGACAGTGGCTGAACAAGCCGCAAACGACCGCTTTACCCCCTGCTGCTCGCGCGCCAGATCATCACGCCTGGTTCTTGATCTTTGAACCCAAACAACAACTTCAAGGAGACCGCCATGAACACATCCACTCTCCAAACGCTTGCCGAAGAAATACCGGCGCCTGCCTTACCAGACTTCCCCCTCAACCAGTGGTACGTCGCTGCCCTGGGATGGGAGTTGAACGACAAACCCGTGGGCCGGACATTACTCAACAAGCCTGTCGTACTGTTTCGCAAAGCCAACGGCGAGGTCGCTGCGCTGGAAGATCGCTGCTGTCATAGAGCGCTGCCACTGTCGAACGGTACGCTCGAAGAATCCGGTATTCGATGTGGCTACCATGGCCTGCTTTTCGATGAGCGTGGGAAGTGCGTCGAAATCCCGGGCCAGGACAAGATCCCGAGCAAGGCTAAAGTGCCCGCGTATCACGTGCGTGAGCAGGACCAGATCGTCTGGATATGGTTTGGCAGCGAGGCGCAACCGGAGCCGAACTGTGAGCCACCGACCTACCCAGTTCACAGCAGTGGCAAGTACTTGTTCGACGGCAACGTGTACCACTACAACGCGCCTTATCAGTTAATCCACGACAACCTCATGGACTTGAGTCATCTGGGTTATGTCCACCTGCGCACCATCGGTGGTAACGCCAGCATCCACATGAATGCCCGGATGAGTGTCGAAAGTGAAGGCAACGTGGTGCGGGTCGTGCGCCATATGCCGGACTCTGTTCCACCACCCACCTACACGGCCGCCTACCCATTCAAAGGCACTGTAGACCGTTGGCAGGAAATCGAATTTCACGTCAATCATCTGCGTATCTGGACCGGAGCAGTGGATGCCGGCACCGATGCCCTGGATGACCCCGATCGTGGTGGTTTCCATATGCGCGGATTCCACGGGGTAACGCCAGAAACCGAAACCAGCAGTCACTACTTTTGGACCATGGCCACCAACCCCGAAAGCGATCCCGAAGCCATCAAGGCCAAGGTGATTGAACAAACTGTTTTGACCTTCGATGAAGACAAGGAAGTGATCGAAGCCCAGTACCAGAACATGTGCCGATTCGGCACGCGCCCGATGATTGACATACACGTCGATGTCGGTGCCAATCGCGCCCGGCGAATCATTGAGCAACTTCGCCAATCCACTTTTTGAGCACAGGGCAACACGCGTACTCAACTCAGTGTGCACCTTTACATAACAACAACTTCTTTAAGGGAAAAAAGCATGTCTGGCAATCGTGGTGTGGTGTATCTCGGCTCCGGAAAAGTCGAAGTACAAAAAATCGACTACCCAAAAATGCAGGACCCGCGCGGTCGCAAGATCGAGCATGCGGTCATTCTCAAGGTGATCTCCACCAACATCTGTGGCTCCGACCAGCACATGGTGCGCGGCCGTACCACCGCGCAGACCGGTCTGGTGCTGGGCCACGAGATCACTGGCGAAGTCATCGAGAAAGGCAGCGACGTCGAGAATCTGAAAATTGGCGACCTCGTGTCTGTACCGTTCAACGTCGCTTGCGGGCGCTGCCGTTCCTGTAAGGAAATGCACACCGGTGTCTGCCTCAGCGTAAACCCGGCCCGTCCCGGTGGTGCCTACGGTTATGTCGACATGGGTGACTGGACCGGCGGCCAGGCGGAATACGCCATGGTGCCGTACGCCGACTTCAACCTGCTGAAACTGCCGGACCGTGATCGCGCGATGGAAAAAATCCGCGACCTGACCTGCCTCTCCGACATCCTGCCCACCGGTTACCACGGCGCCGTAACCGCTGGCGTTGGCCCGGGCAGCACCGTGTACATCGCCGGCGCTGGCCCGGTTGGTCTGGCCGCAGCTGCTTCCGCTCGCTTGTTGGGCGCGGCAGTGGTGATCATCGGTGACGTCAACACCGTTCGCCTGGCCCACGCCAAGGCGCAGGGTTTCGAAATCGCCGACCTGTCCCTGGACACGCCGCTGCATGAACAAATCGCTGCGTTACTGGGCGAGCCGGAAGTGGATTGCGCCGTCGACGCCGTGGGCTTCGAAGCACGTGGTCACGGTCATGCCGGCGTGCAACATGAAGCGCCGGCCACCGTGCTCAACTCGCTGATGGGCGTGGTGCGGGTGGCGGGCAAAATCGGTATCCCGGGCCTGTACGTGACGGAAGATCCGGGTGCGGTGGACGCCGCTGCGAAAATGGGCAGCCTGAGCATCCGCTTCGGCCTGGGCTGGGCAAAGTCCCACAGTTTCCACACCGGCCAGACCCCGGTGATGAAGTACAACCGCCAATTGATGCAAGCCATCATGTGGGACCGCATCAACATCGCCGAAGTGGTCGGTGTACAGGTGATCAGCCTGGACCAGGCACCGCAGGGGTATGGCGAGTTCGATGCCGGCGTGCCGAAAAAATTCGTCATCGACCCACACAAGACCTTCAGCGCGGCTTGAACGCTTAATTTCCCGGCTGACCCAGGCGTTCCCTCGACCTGAGCACCCTGCCGCCCCGGAGTCGAGTCGCCGGCTCCCGGGCACCTTGCATGCTCCATAGACCTACAAAAACAAGAAGGTATCGACATGTACACCCTGCCCCCCCTGCAAAACGAGGCGACTTCGGCTGCCCGTCGTTCACACCCATTCCCTACCTACAGCCTCGGAGCCTGATCCCATGAACCCGTCGATTGGGCAACAGCTGGATGAAAAACCGATGGTCAGCTTCCAGTGGGGCGTGATTGCGCTCTGCTTTCTGATCAACATGCTGGATGGCTTCGATGTATTGGTGATGGCATTCACCGCCGCTTCCATTGCTACCGATTGGGGCCTGAGCGGCATTCACCTCGGCTACCTGCTCAGCGCAGGACTTGTCGGAATGGCGATCGGCTCGTTGTTTATCGCCCCCTGGGCCGACCGCTTCGGGCGACGCCCACTCATCCTGCTCTGTGTCGGTATCGCGGGGCTCGGCATGATGGCGTCATCTAGGGCGACGTCCCCCGAGATGCTGGGCGTGCTGCGCCTGATCACCGGACTCGGCATCGGGGGCATCCTGGCCAGCAGCTACGTTGTCGCTGGTGAGTATGCAAACAAGAAGTGGCGCGGTCTGGCCATCAGTTTGCAGTCCACGGCCTACGCACTGGGGGCAACGATAGGGGGCATCATCGCGGCGCAGATCATCCCTTCCATGGGGTGGCGTTCGGTGTTCTTTTACGGTGGCGTAACAACGTTGCTGATCCTTCCGATCCTCGCTCTCTGGTTGCCCGAGTCCCTGGCATTCCTGCTGTCTCGCCAACCCCGGAACGCGCTGAAACGTATCAATACTCTACTGCAGCGTATCGCGGTCGCTTCCGTCGATCAGTTGCCCGAGGCGCGGCAGGATGCCCGAAAACCTCTAAGAGAGACGTTCGCCGAGCTCTTCTCGCCAGCCTTGCTCCGTTCAACCTTGCTCATCTGGATTGCCTTCTTCCTGGTGATGTTCGGTTTCTACTTCGTCATGAGCTGGACGCCAAGGCTGCTGGTTTCAGCGGGCCTATCGAACCAACAAGGCATCACCGGTGGTGTAATGCTGAACATCGGCGGCATCCTCGGCACGTCGCTGATCGGCTTGCTGGCATCGCGCTTTCGTCTGTCTCGGGTGCTGATGGCCTACCTTCTGATCAACGCGGTACTCCTTGCAGTGTTCGTGCAGTTCACGACCATCCCGAACCTGGCCTTCGCCCTAGTGCTGCTGATCGGAATTTTTGTTAACGGTTGCGTTGCCGGACTCTATGCCCTGACCCCGACCATCTACAACGCCACCCAGCGCGTAACCGGCCTGGGTTGGGGGATTGGCATCGGCCGCACCGGGGCGATTCTCTCGCCATTGGTGGCTGGCCGGTTGATCGATGCTCAGTGGCAGCCCGCTGACCTTTACCTGCTGTTTGCCCTGTCGTTTGTCTTCGCGGCTCTCGTCATCTGGCTTTTGAAGCCCCAGCGCCTACTGCACCTGAGCACCACCTCCAACGCCTGATCCGGCGCCCCCTATAAGAACAAGATCTGGACACATCACATGCAAAACAGAATTGAATGCCCATGGCTCTATGGCCTGGGCATGGTGACATGCCTGCGCCTCTTCCAGCGTCTACGCAGGGTTTGTGGACGACAGCAGCGTTAACCTGACTGCTCGCAATTATTATCTGGATCGGGATTACAAAAATGACACGCCTTATTCGGCTGCTCGCGAATGGGCCCAGGGCTTCATCCTCAAGGCCAATTCCGGCTTCACTGAAGGCACCGTAGGCTTCGGCCTAGACCTCACGGGCGTGCTAGGACTCAAGCTGGACTCATCGCCCGATCGCACCGGTACCCAGCTCCTGCCCTACAACCCACAGACCCGTGAAGCCGCAGACGAATATTCAGAGTTGGGAGTGGCGCTCAAGACGAAGATATCGAAGACCCGGCTATCCGTGGGGACGCAGTTCCCTACTCTGCCGGTGATCACAGCGAGCCCTGCACGTTTACTTCCGCAATCCTTTCGCGGCGCCTATGCAGTTTCCGATGATATTGGCGACCTGACGCTGCACACAGGACGCATGGATCGAGTGAACCTGCGGGACTCCACCGACTATCAGGCAATATCGGTGGCATCACCCAACGGTCGGTTCAAGAAGGGAGCCAGCTCCGAGCGTTTTGACTTCATCGGTGGCGACTATCATTGGTCCGACGCATTGACGCTTCGCTATTTTCACGCCGAACTGAAGGATATATACACTCAAGACTTTGCAGTAGGCATCCACCTGCTCCCCCTCGGCCCTGGCAAACTGAAAACAGATGTGCGGGTCTTCAACAGTCGGGAGAACGGCCGGGCAGAAGCTGGCAAAGTAGACAACCTGAACGCCGGCGCCATGTTCAGCTACCAGATCGCAGCCCACACTGTAGGCTTGGGTTACATGTACCAGACAGGCGACACGGCATTGCCTTACATTGCTGGCGGGGAGCCGGCAGTGCTCAGCGATGGCACTTTAAGTGCAGACTTCGTGAATCCGAAAGAGCGGACCTGGGTG
The DNA here is from genome assembly GCF_003148705.1 of Pseudomonas sp. OV226. Classification (NCBI taxonomy): domain Bacteria; kingdom Pseudomonadati; phylum Pseudomonadota; class Gammaproteobacteria; order Pseudomonadales; family Pseudomonadaceae; genus Pseudomonas; species Pseudomonas sp. OV226. The sequence continues at coordinate 132,794 of NZ_QGGS01000016.1, forward strand.
GCACGCTACGATTACAACTTCGCCGCTGTTGGTCTACCGGGGCTAACCGGCATGGTCCGCTACTTGCGAGGAACCAACATCGACCTGCCGCAACTAGGGGGCAGCGACTTGACGGAATCGTCAAAAGACCTGGAGTTGGCCTACGTCATTCAGTCAGGCCCGGCAAAGGGCCTCGCGCTGCGCTTGCGCAATGCGTTCTATCGAAATGAACAGAGCTCAGCCTCGACATTCCGAAGTGACAACGAAACCCGGGTCAACATCGACTACACGCTCAAAATCTGGTAACTGACGGACGCAAACCCAACGTTCCGGTCAAGGAAACTAAGCCCATCCGCAAGGAAGTGAATTAGCTGCTGGCGGACAGGAACGTTTGTCGCATCGTTCGGAATGCACTGAGGGTTTGCGCCTCTGGTCAATACGGAAAAGTGTCTGCCCTCATGTATCCTACCCCGTGTATGAGGGCAACCAAAAAGCAACGCAGCTTAGCGGGCGTTTCTGCGATACGCCAAGCCACATCACGAGCGGCTTCATGGACGCTGGGAGCGATCTTGCGGAACGCAGTGTTCGGGCAGCACTTGGCTTTCATCGGAAACGTAGCGCAGTCGGTTTGCCGGGATCGGAATATGATGGTGTTGGCTTTGTGAACGCTCATTTTTGAAGGCTCACCATTCGCTGCGCAATGCGTTGCCAGATGGGCAGCGGTATTCCTCAGCCACTTCATTCCAGTGGAAATCATTGCTCAAGAAACTGTCGTTCTTGCGCTCGGTTTTGTCCCACACAGGCACATGCGGCTCGATGTCTTTTCCCTCCACCATCCAGGGCGACATCGGTGCGGTTCCATAAGCGGTGTCACCAATAAGGCGTTCCGGCTTGATGTCGAACTGAGCTTCGACCCGGTCGATCATCGTCTTGGTGCTCTCGACTTCTGCGGTTCGATGAGCCGGTGTGGGTGCCACATCCATGATCACGCAGTGCTCGGTATCGATCAGATAATTCGTGGAGTAAGCGTAGAACGCTGGGCCACCTGGAGCTGCGGTCCAGCGGGCTTGAGGATCAGTCAGCGATAGGCGCTTCGGTAGCGTTTCGGCCAGAGCCTCTTCATCGAGTGCCTCAAGATACTCACGCACGGCGCGGGTGCTCAGGGCCGGATCGCTCCAGTTGACCTGTTCATCACCCGGTACACCGCGCTGCCGACTGGCATCCGCTTTGATGATGCTGGCGTCAACGGCAAAGCCTTCACCCTTGACCAGACCTGCCTCCATGCAACGACGCAGCACTTCATTAAACAACCAGCGAAACAGATCGCTGTCCCGAAAGCGGCCGTGTCGATTTTTGGAAAAGGTCGAGTGGTTGGGGACTTCATCTTCAAGGCTCAACCGGCAGAACCAGCGATAAGCCAGGTTCAAATGGGCCTCTTCGCACAACCGCCGTTCGGAGCGGATGCCATAGCAATTGCCGACGATCAGCATGCGAATCATCAGTTCGGGATCAATCGACGGACGCCCAATCGGGCTACAGAAATCGGCGAGATAATGGCGCAGGTCGCTCAGATCAAGACACTGATCAATACTGCGCAGAAGGTGACTGGCTGGAATGTGATCTTCAAGGTTGAACGAGTAAATCTTCAAGGTCGAACGAGTAAAACAGCCGCTCCTGCCCACTCGATAACTGTCCCATCATGCTGCGTGCTTCCCTGCTGGCCAATGCAGAGATTTTGCCGCAGGCAAGACAGGGGAGCTACTTTTTCAACAGAATCGGCCGATTTCTGCCCATCACAGTGGAATTGAACATGTTTGGTCCAATGCAAAATTGTTCAGCATTGGGCGATGGGCTGGTCAGCAGCAATGAATGGCAGTGTGGCTGATGGACGTACCTGCTTCGGTGCGTCGTAGAGTCAGACGTCTCTCCCCTCAAGGCCTAGACTGATGGTTAGCCGATTGAAAGGATGTGGATCATGGAGGGGGGCTATGCTTTGAAAAGGCGACAAAGCACCAAGCGGCCACTGTGCCCTTTCTCAATACTGATTAGAGTGATTTCGAGGCCCAAAAATGGCCAGACGTCAAACAGAAACCCGGAAGGAGCCTGATACCTCGATTACTTCCAAAGTCGAGTCGATGCAGAACACGCATTTAGTTTTAACTCCAACACGTGAGCTTGAGCCCCGCGCGCGGCAAATTTTCGAGATGATTATGAGTATGCGGCCATCGACTATGTGGGGAGCGTATGACCTGCAATTGGCTACAGATTTGGCCGAGATCAATGCCCAGATCGAATGGACTCAAGAGGTGTTAGCGGTCGAGGGTGACGTGCTGACCACTCGGCTTGGTACGCCAATCATCAACCCTCGGGCGACCCATTGTGGCAACCTCAAGCGCCAAGCGGTGACCTTTGTGCGGGCGCTAGGACTGTCAGCAGGGCAACGGCACTTGGGTGATGAGCCAAATCGCAAACGTGCGAACAAGCAACAAGAACTACAAAAAGCCTCACGAGATGCAGAAGACAACCCACTGCTGGCATAAACGACGCGATGCCACGGGACAGTAATGGACTGGTGGGGGTATAAGTGGGGGTATTTTCAGACATGAAAAAGGCCAATGCTGTGAACATTGGCCTAAGTCATTGAATAATATGGTCGGGACGGAGTGATTCGAACACTCGACCCCTAGCACCCCATGCTGGGGCCTGTAGTCACCTAAGCATCTGTTTTAAAAGGATAACAGGGCTTTCCTATGGTGGCAAAACATCCGCTTTTTTGTGCCTATGCAAACGGTAAACCGGGGCCTGTAGCGGTGGTTTTGCGCAGTCGAGTGGCAGGCCGCGACGATTCATGATGATCTCCAATCAGCGTCTTAGCGCAGTGAAATCTCACGATTATATTTTTTAAAGTCGGAGTGAAGATTCCGTAAAAGTGTGCCGATTAGTCACTTGAGTACAAGCTGCACAACAGTCGTGCAGCGCTCACGAACGGAGTATTCATGACCACTATCGCTTTCCTCTTGGCACTCACCGTTGTCTGGTACGTCTTCGGGCTTTCGGTGCCGCGCAGCAAGCGCGGTCTCACGGACGCCATTTGCAAGATTCTCTTCGGCTGCAGCTTGATCGCCATCGCAATCAATCACTTCAATTCCTGATTTGATAGCAAGCCGGGGGATTGCCCTCGGCCTGCTAGTACTGCAGCGGTACGCGAACCTTCGGGGCTTTGCATTTCTGCGCTGGAACAGAATTACACCGCGATTCTAAAGGGGTAAGCCAAAGTACTCAGGGCCAATGAAACCGGGCACTTCCTTACTTTGGAATACCCGGTTTTAACCTGCTTTACACGGTCAGTGGTACAAAAATTGGTACGAGCTTCATTCCTTTCTTAGGTGTCCTGCCTACCGTTCGTCACTTCCTAATTTGCTGCTACGCTGAAACCTCCACGTAGGAATCGCGATGCCGAATTCAGACCTGCTCCCTTCCCTGCTGTTCAAGATCAACGAAAACCAGCTCGCTCTCGAAGCCGCCATCATGGAACTCACGCTTTGGGTTGAGCAGCGTGGGGCGACCGAGGTCGGCGGTAGTATCCGTAGCGCTCTTCAAACCATCGACAGGAACGAAGAGTTCATCAA